>CAZYRX010000047.1:0-15497 GCA_964649895.1 uncultured Halanaerobium sp. | reverse complement strand
TGTAAAGCACAGAATCCGGACTGTGAAAATTGTTTTTGTACTCATTTATGCACATATTATAAAAATCAAAAGAAAGGATGATAGTTATGTCAGCTAAATTAGAAAAACATGAGGTAAAGAATACTTATCTATTGAGGTTGGATAGAGGTGATGATTTAATTGAAAAATTAACAGAAATTGTACAAGATAATGATATACGTTTAGCAACAATATCAGGGCTTGGGGCAGTTTCTAAAATTGTATTTGGTTATTATGATCAAAAGGATTGGGAATATAACTTTTTAGAAAAAGAAGGTCAATTTGAAATTCTAAGTTTAAATGGAAATGTTTCAATTAAAGATGGGGAACCTATGGTTCATGCTCATATCATGCTTGCAGATGAAGAAGGTAATGCGTTTGGCGGTCATCTTGGTGAGGGTACAGTTGTCTTTGCATCAGAAATAGAAATTCAGGAGCTTTCAAATGCAGATAAAACAAGAAAATATGATGAAGATACCGGACTTACTCTCTGGTAAAAATTTCTTAAAAATAAACTTGATATTATAAAAAAATATAAATATACTAGTAAAAACACAATAAATAATTGGGAGGTTTTTTGATGAAAAAAATATTTGTATTAGACACAAATGTATTATTAAATAATCCCAGGGCAATCTATAGCTTTGAAGAAAATGATGTAATAATTCCTCTGGCAGTGCTAGAAGAAATAGATAATTTAAAAACTGAAGGTTCTGATTTGGGTTATAATGCAAGAGAAACTTCCCGCATTTTAGAAAGCCTGAGATTGCAAGGTAATCTTGATCAAGGAGTAGAACTTGATGAAGGTGGAAAAGTTAAAATTTTAATTAATGGTGAACTTGAGATACCAGAAAACTTAACTTCCAATAAAATGGATAATCGCATTATATCAACGGCTATTCATCTGCAGGAAGATAATCCAGAACGTAAAGTAATAATGGTATCAGAAGATATTAATATGCGTTTAATTTGCGATGCTTTTGGTATTAAGGCTGAAGAGCATAATTCTATTCGACTCAGTGAAGAACAGATATATACAGGTTTTAGAGAACTCATGGTAAGTTCAGATTTAATTGATAAATTTTTTGAAAACAAAAGTGCTGCACCTGAGGATTTTGATAAAGAAGCAAGTGATAAGCTTTATCCAAATGAGTTTATTCAATTAACAGCGGGTGATAGAAATAAAAAGACAGCACTTGCTAAATTTGATGGAAAAAATTTATTAGATTTAAGATATAATCAAAAACAGCCCGTAAAAATTAGAGCAAGAAATAGAGAACAACAGCTTGCTATGGAGCTTCTTTTTGATGACGAGATAAGGCTTGTTACTATTTCTGGAAAAGCGGGAACAGGAAAAACACTTTTAGCACTTGCAGCAGGTCTAGAAAAAGTAGTAAATGAAAGAGCTTTTTCAAAACTACTTGTAGTCAGACCGGTTATGCCTATGGGTAAAGATATAGGATATCTGCCGGGTGAAAAAGAAGAAAAATTAGCTCCCTGGATGCAGCCGATCTTTGATAATCTTGACTTTATTGTTCATCGAAATAAAGATAGTGACCTAACCTATCAAAAACTTCAAAAAGAAGATTTAATACAAATTGAGGCTCTGACATATATTAGAGGTCGTTCAGTTCCTAATCAGTATATTATTATTGATGAAGCTCAGAATCTATCATTACATGAAGTAAAAACTATAGTTACCAGAGCTGGTGAAAATACAAAACTAATTTTTACAGGTGATCCCTATCAGATAGATAATCCTTATTTAAATTTTCATAAAAACGGTTTGAATTATTTAGCACATAAATTTCATGATCAAAAAATTTCTGGTCATGTTATGCTAAAACAGGGTGAAAGATCAGAGCTTGCTGAAATAGCAAGTGAACTTCTTTAAAGATGGAGTTGTAAATAATGAAAAAATATTGGCCCATCATAATTACAGCAGTACTTCTGGGAATTTTATTACCTTTATTTGAATTTCATTTAGTTCAAAATACTGCTGCAAAGGTAACTATATCAGAACAGAGTAAAGAAAGAAATGTAAAACATCTCTTAGATTTGGCAGAACAATCATATTACACAGGTAATCTTGAATCAGCAGAAAATTATTACAAAGAAGTACTGGAATATGATCCATTTAATTTAGAAAGCCGCAGAAATCTTGCCGTTATATATAATGAAAGAAATGAGCTTAATAAAGAAAACCAAATTTTATTAAAAACTGCTATTTTAAGTGGAAAAGCAGATGATTTACTAGAATTAGCTCAAAGCTTTTATAAAGTTAATAATAGTCAAGCAGCTCTTTATTTGTTTGAAAACAAAATACAAGATGAAGATTTAAATTCAAAAGAGCAGCTTTTTAGAAAATATTATTATTCTGTGAAATCTTCTTTAGCAATTAATGAGCTTGAAAAAGCAGATAAAATTTTAGAAAAAATATTAGATTTAGAAATTAACAAAGCACAGCAGTATCTGCTTCAGGCAGAAGTTTCAGAAAAAAAAGGAAATTATCTGGATGAATACGAATACTTAAATAAATCTTATCAGGAAAATAAAAGCCAAACTTTTTTATTTAAAGACATGGCTGAATCTCTTGAAAAAGCTGATAAAGAAATTGAAGCATATAATTACTGGCAGAGAAGTCTGTCATATGGTCTTTTTGAAAATATTGCTTATTCAAGGATAAATTTTCTTCAGAATAAATATCCTTCTTTAAGACCGGATGAAGAGGAAGAAGAGGTCGAAGAGATAAATCCATTCAATTTAACAGCTAATTGGAAAGATATCTCTCCATTATCTGAGAAAGAAAGCTCCGATTTTTTAAGAATCGGATTACAGGAAAATAACAGACATCTTTTATTTCAATATTCTGATCCATTTTCAGTTATTTATGAGGGTAAGATTATTTTTAAAGGCGAGGCAAAAAGAAATTATCTATTAGAAATTAATGAAGATGATTTGTATATAAGAGACTCAGATAAGAACACAAAAATTGGCAGTTTGAGTGGGGAATATGAAATATACAGCAGTTTAGATAATTCTTCTTTTTATGTCTATAATATAAGTTATGGAGAAGGTTATTTTTGGCAAAATAGAGGAAATAGACAGTACCGAGGTAGTATGATAATACTTGCTGAAGAAAACACTTTTTCTCTAATTAATAGAGTTGAATTAACAGCATATTTAATTTCTGTTGTTCCTTCAGAGATTTATTCAAGCTGGCCCAAGGAATCTCTAAAAGCACAAGCAGTTGCTGCCAGAAGTTATACTTTAAGCAATCTTGGCAGACACAGCAGTGAGGGTTATGATCTCTGCTCAACTGTACATTGTGCTGCTTATAATGGAGCTCAATATGAAAATAATAGAACAACCACTGCAGTTTTAGATACTTACAGAGAAGCAGCCTTTTATAATGACAGAGTTATTGAAGCAGTGTTCAGTAGTAATAGTGGCGGTCAAACAGAGCGCAGTGATCAAATCTGGTCTGCAGATTTACCTTATTTAAGAGGTTCAAATCAAATGAAAGATGATAACTATCAATTTCCTCTTAATCCAGTAGAATTAAAAGAGTGGATAAGAACTTCACCTGCTTCTTATTCTAAAGATTTTGGAAGCAGTAATTATCGCTGGCATATAAAAATTCCAGCAGAAGTTATTGAATCTAAAAGTGGTATTGCTAAATTAAAAAAAATAGAAATTTTGGATAGAGCTGATGGAGGCACAGTAACTTCTTTGAGAATAACAGGTGAAAAACAGGAAAAACATTACGGGAGTTCCGGTATCAGAAGACTGTTTGGTGGAATAAAAAGCAGTCGGATTTATATCGAGAGTTTTAAAGATGGAAATTCTGATATCAAAGAAGTATATATATATGGTGCTGGTTGGGGACACAACCTCGGATTAGATCAGTCTGCGGCTGCAGGCATGGCAGAGTCAGGCTGGGATTATCAGCAAATAATTAAACATTTTTATCCAGGAGTTGAAATTAAAAAATATGATTAGCATTTTTTATTTGTAAAATTGATAATATTACTTGAGATTAATATAATTATCTTATATAATGTTAATTAGTTAAATATTAGATCTTCAGGGTTTGGTGAACTTAACAGTAATTCCAGACCGGTGGTTATAGTCCACGAGCAGATGCTGAACTGGTGAAATTCCAGTACCGACGGTATAGTCCGGAAGAGAGAAGATAATCTTTATTTAAGCCCTGTTTTTTTACAGGGCTAATTTTTTTGTCTTAATAAATTATGATAAGGAGAATAAAAATGGAAATTAAAAAACTAACAAATATTGCAGTCTTATCAGGTTTTTCCTTGGCATTAATGCTTTTGATTCGTTTTCCACTATTTTTACCTTTTTTGATTTATGAACCAGGTGATATTCCAATTTTAATTACTGCCTTTTTATATGGTCCTAGTGCGGCTCTTGGGGCTACATTTATTTTATCAATTTTAATGGCTGTTTTTACAGGATTAGGTGGACCTTTTGGTGCCTTTATGCATTTTCTTGCCACTGGAGTTTTTGCAGGAATAGCAGGATATTTTTATCAAAAACATCATAATCGCAGAGGTGCAGTTAAAGGTTTGATTATTGGAAGTATAGCAATGACAGCTGTAATGGCTGCTGCAAATTTAATATTAAATCCAATATTTTATGGAATTCCAAGAGAACAGGTATTGCAGATGATGCTTCCTGGAATTTTACCTTTTAATTTAACAAAAGCACTTATTAATTCAGCTGTAACTGTTTTGGTTTATAAAAAACTGGCAAATTTTTTAAGAAGAAATGGTTTGATTAGAGCTTTAGAAAATAAATAAATTTTTTAAATGATATGAATAAAAAATGCAGATATGAGTTAAGCAGAAAAACTCTCTTTAGTTGACAAAATTGCTTTGCTAATATAAAATTCTTATGAAGGGAGTTGTTTTTTTGCAAATAACATTTTTAGGAACAGGTACATCTCATGGGATACCTGTAATTGCCTGTGATTGTGAGACATGTCAGTCTGATAATCCAAAAAATAAAAGAAATAGAACTTCAATTCATATAAAAAGCGCAAAATATAATTTATTAATAGATACTCCACCAGAAATGAGAATAGAACTTGTAAATAACAATATAAAAAGAGTTGATTCTGTTCTGATGACTCATGCTCATGCAGATCATATAATGGGTTTTGATGATATTAGAGCTTTAAACTGGTATCAAGAAAAAGAAATGCCAGTTTATGCAGATAAGGGTACACTCGAGCATATAAGAAGGATTTATCCTTATATATTTTCCGATAATAATCCAGGTGGTGGAGTACCACAGGTGGTTTTAAAGGAAATAGAACCCAGTTTTAGACTGCAGGATTTGAACATCAAAGCAGTACCTATTTACCATGGTGATAATTTAATTTTAGGATATAGAATTAATAATTTTGCTTATTTAACTGACTGCAGTAAAATTCCAGAAGAATCATATAAACTTCTTGAAGGAATAGAATATGCAGCAGTTGATGCACTTCGTTATACAGAGCACCCAACCCATATGTCTGTTGACCAAGCTGTAGAAATGGTAAATAAATTGGGCTTGAAGCATGGTTACTTAACCCATATGTCCCATAGAGTTGAACACGAAGAACTAGCTGAATATTTACCCGATAATGTTAGTCCAGCTTATGATGGATTAGTAATTGAAGTTTAATAATTTAAGCAAAAATATTTGTAAATAATAAAGGTGATAGTATTGAATATAGTTCTTGTAGAACCTGAAATCCCTCAAAATACTGGTAATATAGCTAGGACCTGTGCTGTAACAGACTCAAGCTTACATTTAGTAAGACCCCTCGGTTTTTCAACATCTGATAAATATTTAAAAAGAGCTGGTTTAGATTACTGGGATAAATTAGATATAAGTTATTATGATGATTTAGATGATTTTTTCAGTATAAATAAAAATGCTCGCTTTTTTTATGCAACAACTAAAGCAGTCCAATCTTATGATAAACCAGAATATAAAATGGATGATTTTTTCCTTTTTGGCAAAGAAACAGCAGGTTTACCTGAAGATTTATTAAAAGAAAATCTAGATAGTTGTATTCGAATACCAATGAAAGAAAGTTTGCGTTCTTTAAATCTCTCAAACTCTGTTTCAATCATAATTTATGAAGCATTAAGACAAAATAATTTTGCTAATTTAAATAAAAATGGTATTTTTAAAGAGGAAATATAAATTTTATGTAGAAATATATAGTAGAGAATAGAAAGGAGGGGAGAAATGGCAAAAAGAAGAAATATAAATATATTTTTCATTTCTTTAATTTTTATTATAATTTGTTCAATAAGTGTTTCTGCTTTTCAGGTTGAATTACATGATCGGGGACTAAAGGTAACGGAAATTCAAAAATATCTATCAGAACTGGGATATAGTGTTTCAACAGATGGTATTTTTGGTAAAACAACAGAAGAAGCAGTTAAAAAATTTCAAAAGGATAACAATCTTCAAGTTGACGGAATAATTGGAGATAATAGTTATCAAAAAATTAAAGCTTTAGTTTCTGAAAAGGTTCCTTACGAACTTTATATCGTAAGTAGTGGAGACAGTTTATCAAAAATTGCAAAAAGCAGAGATATTTCAGTTTCTAAATTAAAAGAGTTTAATAATTTGCATTCGGATCGGATAAAATTAGGACAAGATTTAAAAATCCCTAGAGAAGATAAGGGAAGCAGTTCAAGCTCTAATAATGCTGGAGGACAAACAACAGAAAAAATTTATTATAAAGTCAGACGTGGTGATAGTATTTCTACTATTGCTGCTAAGAGAAATCTTACTGTAGAAGAAGTTATGGATGCGAATAACTTGAAATCTGATTTTATAAAAGCCGGACAGGAATTGGTACTCCCTATCGTTAATACTAAAGAAGAGAGATCTTCAGTTAGAAGTGATAGTTTTTCTAACAATAATCAAAGTAAAACATTTACATATGAGGTTCAGCGGGGAGATGCTTTAAGTACAATTGCAAGAATCTATGGAACTGATATAAAGACAATAAAAAGAAACAATAACATTTCTGGTGATCGTATTTATATTGGTCAGAAATTGATTATTGAAGATACAGGATCAGGGCCTTTTAGACTGGAGAAAAATGCTTTTATCTGGCCTGTAAGGGGTCGGATATCATCTAATTTTGGCTGGAGAACTCATCCCATTAAAAAAACACGACTTTTTCATAATGGAGTTGATATTGCAGTTCCGACTGGTACAAAGATTAAAGCTGCTGCAGCTGGTGAAGTTGTTTACAGTGGCTGGATGAATGGTTTTGGTTATACAGTTATTATTGATCATGGGAGAGAAGTAGAAACACTTTATGGACATAATTCACGAGTTTTAGTCCGAAAAGGTTCTTATGTACATAAAGGGCAGGATGTTGCTCTTTCCGGAAATACCGGTATAAGTACAGGACCTCATCTTCATTTTGGAGTGTTAAAAAACGAAAAACCATTAAACCCCAGAAACTATTTACCTTAAAAATATGCAGGCAAGAAATTGTCTGCTTTTTTATTTAAATTTTTCTTGACAAGAGTTATTATTGGTGATATTATATAAAACGTCGCAACACAAATGGGCCATTAGCTCAGTTGGCAGAGCACCTGACTTTTAATCAGGTTGTCGGAGGTTCGATTCCTCCATGGCTCACCATTTATAGCGCGGGGTAGAGCAGTCTGGTAGCTCGTCAGGCTCATAACCTGGAGGTCGTCGGTTCGAATCCGGCCCCCGCAACCAATATGGTGGGATAGCTCAGTCGGTAGAGCAGTGGATTGAAAATCCACGTGTCGACAGTTCGATTCTGTCTCCCACCACCATCTGAATACATAAAAGACAGGCTTTTCAGCCTGTCTTTATTTTTTTGCCTATTTTTAAATTTTTAAACGTTTCTTTTAAATATTTCTATTGATTTTATTTGTTCTGATTTGAAAACTTATTTATTAAAAAACTTGATCGGCTTCTTCCAGTAAATCAGCAGGTATTTCTAAGCCAATATTTTCTGCAGCTGTTTTGTTAATATAGAGTTTAAGTTCTTTTGATGATTCAATAGGTGTATTAGCTGGATCTGCACCTTCTAAAATGCGGGCTGCCATTTGACCAGTCTGCTTGCCAAGCGCATAATAATCAATTCCTACAGTTGCAATTGCACCCTGTTCAACTGAATTATTTTCAGAAGCAAAAACTGGAATATTTTTAGAATTTGCATTCTGTAAAACAGTTGGTAATGCTGAAACAATTATATTATCAGTTGGAATATAAATAGCATCAACCTTATCTACTATAGAAGCAACTGCAAGGCTTACCTCACTACTGTTGCTAACGGTACCCTCATGCATATTTACTCCCATTTCTTCAGCTTTTTCTTTTGCAATATCAACCTGAACTACAGAATTTACTTCTCCCGGATTATAGAGAATACCAATGTCATTTAAATCAGGAATAAACTCTCTAATTAATTCAAGCTGTCTGTCAACAGGATTCATATCAGTAGTACCAGTAACATTTCTACCTGGTTTTTCCATACTCTCAACTACCCCTGCTTCAACAGGATCTGTAACAGCTGTTATCAAAACTGGTGTATCTTTGACAACATTTGCAGCTGCCTGAGCTGATGGAGTTGCAATAGCAAGAATTAAATCAAAATTATTCTGTTTAAATCTTTGAGCAATGGTCTGAGCAGTAGCAAAATCAGCCTGTGCATTTTGGGTATCAATATTGATATTTTCTCCTTCAATGTAACCGCTTTCTGCAAGTCCATCAATAAAACCCTCTCTAGCTTTATCCAAAGATGGGTGTTCAACAAATTGAGATATACCAACATTATATTCCTGAGCTGAGATCATAACTGCAGCCGAAGTAATCAAAAATAATGTCATAATAAGTACAGCTAAAAATTTTCTGTTTTTAACTAATTTTTTCTTCATTTTCTCTTCTCCCTTCTCTTATTAAAAATATTAAATTATATTTAATCTAATTATATAATTTAATTGTTCTGCTTGTCAATTTAACATTTTAATTTTCGCAATTTTTATATTATTAATTTAGCTTTGTAGTAAAATAAATTACTTTTGATTTAAGAGATAATAAAGTCTTATATTCTTGACACTTAAAAAATATTAATTTATAATTAGAACAGCTTTAATTTAAGTAAAATGAAGAAGATACCGCATTAGATACAGAAAAAAATTGCAAAGGAGAATGAGTAGTGGAGAAAAAGAAATTAGCAATTCCGGTTTTTTTTAGTGTAGCTTTTGTTTGGTTCACAACCCATTTTGGAGGTGGATTTGCATCGGGAAGACAAGCAGCACAGTTTTTTGTTAGACATGGCTGGTATTCTGTTTTCACACCTTTAATTGCAATGGGAATAGATGCAGTAATATTTTATTATGCATGGGATTTTAGTGTTATTAATAATACATATGATTATAGAAGCTGGACTGATGAGTTTTATCATCCTTATGAAAAGATATTTTCCAACTTATATGAAATTATATTTGTTTTGACAATGGGGGTTGCAACTGCAGTTGCTTTTGCAACCGGTGGTAGTACTATAAAATCAGCAATTGGTACTGAATATCTTCCAAATACTATTGCAATTGCAGTTGTAATATTCTTATTAACAATATTTGGTGCTAAAATTGTGCGTAAAGCTGCGACATATATAGGTATAGCAATTATTATTGGAGTAATTGTTGTTTATGGAGCAAATGCTGTAGTAAGTTTTCCTCAAATTATCGAAGTAATCTCTGATCAGACCGCAAAAACAAATATTTGGTCTGCACTTTGGAGTATGCTTCTTTATGCTAGTTTTCAGGCTATAGCAGTTGGAGCATATGTAGCTGTAGCAGATGTTTTAAAAACAAGAGAAGATGCCTTAAAAGCTGCCTGGGCAGGATTTATTATAAATGGTGTGCTTTTAACATTAGCTTCTTTAACAGTTTTAGCATATTATCCGGATATTTTAGAAATACCAGTACCTACAATTTATGTAGTTAATCATGGAGTTGGTGGAGTACTAGCAGAAAATATTATCTCTATATTGATTGTTTTAGGAGTTATTTCAACAGGGGTAAACTTTGTTTTCGGGGGAGTTAGGAGAATAATTTCTTGGTGGCCAAATGATAATACAGGACGCAGTCATTCTGTAATTGCTTCATTAATTTTTGTAATAGCAACCTGGTCGATTGCAAGATTTGGACTGATTCCACTTGTTGCAAAAGGATATGGATTTTTGGGTTATTTAGGTATACCGATACTGATAATACCTGTTTTTTATAGATTAATTAAACGAAGAATAGAATAATTGTAAATTATTGAGGAGTTGATTTATTTGCAGATTTTAGTACTTATTAAACAGGTTCCAGAAATGGAAAGAGTTCAATTTGATGCTGAAAAAGGTAGGATTGATAGAAAATCAGCAGGAGTTGAGGTTAATCCATTTGATTTAAATGCTTTAGAAACAGCAGTAAAGATAAAAGAAAAACTTGGTGCTCAGGTTACTGCTCTGAGCATGGGACCTGCTAGAGCTGAAGATGCATTAAAAGAAGCTGCAGCAAGAGGTGCAGATCAATGTTATTTATTAAATGATAATAAATTTGCTGGGGCAGATACAATAGCAACTTCAGCGGTTTTAGCTGCTGCTTCAGAGAAGTTAGCTGAATATGATTTAATTATTGCAGGAGAAATGAGCGTTGATGGAGATACAGCTCAAGTTGGACCACAGACTGCTGAATTTTTGGGAATCAATCATGCTGCTTATGTAAGCAGTATTAATTCTGTAACTGAAGAAGAAATCAATGTGACAACTTCCCTCTGGGAAGCTAATTATGAAAAAACATTTAGTTACCCATTATTATTAACAGTTACAAAAGACATTAACACTCCAAGATTGCCTTCTTTTAAAGATAAAATGAAGGCGCGAAAAACTGAAATAGCTAAATTAGACTTTAATGATATTAAAGATAATTTAAAGATAGATGAAGTTGGTTTTAATGGTTCACCAACCTGGGTAGCTGATATAATAGTACCAGAGAAAATATGCAGAAAAGGTAAAGTATATAATGAAGAAGAAAAAAATATAGCTGTAGCTGAAATTAAAGAACTTTTAGCAGCAAAAAATTTGATGGAGGATTAATTATGGCAGATAAAAAAGAACTATTGATTCTGGCAGAATACAGTCAGAACAAAATTCATCCAGTGGTTTATGAATTATTAAATAAAGGAAGAGAACTGGCAAAAAAAGCAGCTTTGAGTTTGTCTGTTTTAATTTTAACTCCTGAAAAAATTGCTGCAGATGAATTAATTTATCATGGGGCAGATAAAGTTTATTTAATGGAAGACCAAAAGTTTTCTAAACCTGATGAATTATTATATAAAGAAAATATATCAAGTTTTTTAAAGAAAATAAATCCAGAAATAATTTTAATTGGGGCAACTCATTTTGGACGTTCACTTGCTCCCAGATTAGCTGCCGCTTTAAAGGCTGGACTTACTGCTGATTGTACAGAATTAGACATAGATGAATCTGGTGAGCTTGTCCAGATTAGACCGGCTTTTAGTGAAAATATACTTGCCCATATTAAGAGCAAAACAAAGCCCCAGATGGCTACAATTCGCTATCAAGAATTTTCAAAAGCTAAAAGAAATAGTTCACTTAAGGGAGAGGTTATAGAAGTGGACAGTATTTCTTTTCAAAATCAGGGACTTAATGATGTGAAAAAAATAAGTGAACAAAAGATAAATATTGCAGAAGCAGAAGTTATAGTAGCTGGAGGAAGTGGTATTAAAAAAGCTAAAGACTTTGAAATGCTGCAGGAACTAGCTGATATTTTTGATGGAGTAGTTGCTGCTTCAAGAGATGTAGTTGATGCAGGATTAATAGCTAAAGAACATCAGGTAGGATATAGTGGTCAGCGGGTTAAACCAAAGATATATTTTGCATTTGGTATCTCTGGGGCTCCTCAGCATCTTGCAGGAATGAAAGAAGCTGAAACGATTATTGCAGTTAACACTGATCCTTCAGCCCCTATTTTTAACACAGCTGATTATGGAATTACTGCTGATCTTTATGAAGTAATTCCTGAAATGATAAAAATATTTAAAGAATAAGGAGGCAGATAATGGATTCAAAGATTATTAAAGAAATAGAAAATATAATTGGAGATAAATGGGTTGATATTGATCCAGATAGAGTTTTATCCTATAGTTTAGAGAGCACAAATGACAACTATAAGCTGGTTGCACCTGAGCCAGTTCCTGGTTCAGTAGTTGTTAAGCCGGCTGATAGTGAGGAAATAGCTAAGATATTAAAATATGCAAATCAGATGCAAATTAATGTTATTGCCCGAGGTGCAGGTACTGCACTTTCTGCAAACACTATACCAGACCAACCAAGTATAATAATGTCTTTAGAGAGATTAAATAAAATACTAGAGCTTGATGAGGAGAATATGCTCTTAAAATGTGAAGCTGCTGTGAGTCTTGGTGATATTATTGAAAGATTAAAGAGCAATGACCACCTATATTTTCCACTTCATCCTGGAGATGAAGGAGCCCAGGTTGGTGGTATGGTAGCAATGAATGCAGGTGGTGTCAGAGCAGTAAAACATGGTATTATGAGAAATCAGGTAATAGGTATGGAAGTTGTACTGCCAACTGGAGAAATTGTCAATTATGGAGGTAAAGAAGGTAAACTGCTTAAAAACAATGCAGGTTATGATCTAATGCAGTTAATGATCGGTAGTGAAGGAACTCTCGGTATTATCACTAAAGCTAGTTTAAAACTTTACCCAGAGCCAAAAGCGAATGGTACTTTAATTGTTTCATTTGAAGATAGAAAAGATGCTTTTTCAGCAGTCCCTGCAATTTTAAAGCGTGGTGTAATACCAATGGCTTTAGAATATGTAGAAAGAGATGAAATTGAACTTGCAGCTGAAGATATAGGGAAAAAGTGGCCTGCCGAAAAAGGCAATTATTTTTTGATGATTATGCTTAATGAAGCCAAAGAAGATGATTTATTTGAAATTGGTGCAGAAATAGACCAAATAACATCTGAGTTTAATGCAGTAGATATGCTGATAGCACAGAGTATAAGTGAAAGGAAAGATATACTTGATATAAGAAGTCACATTCTTCCAGCAATTTCATCAAAAATTGTTGATAGTCCTGATGTTACAGTTCCTAGGAATAAACTTTCTGAATATCTAGATATTTTAAGTGAAATTGAAAAGAAATATAATACAAGTTGTCCGGTAGTTGCCCATGCAGGTGATGGTAATCTCCATGTTATCATTTTAAAAGAAAATGGAGAAATACCTGATTATTATAATGAGATTAAAAAAGACATTTATCAGAGTGCGGTAGATATCGGAGGTACAATTACTGGAGAGCACGGAGTAGGCTCACTAAGAAAAGACTACTTATCTATGATGTATTCTGAGCGTGAACTTGAGATTATGAAACAGATAAAAAATGTATTTGATCCAAATAATATTTTAAATGCGGGGAAAAGCATCTAAATTAATTTAAATGAAGTTCAAATTAAGGATAAATTATTTATTTAGTTAAAACAGCTTATGAAAAATATAATCCATAAGCTGTTTTTTGACTTAATATAGTATTTATTATTTTTGTAGAGAGATTCAAATAGGGAAACTCAATTGATATTTTTAGGACCCTCTGGAAATTCCACCCTGGTTTTAGGTAGTGATTCTGGAAAGTTCTCCTGGATAAACTTAATTAGCTGTTCTCTTAAATACACTCTCAATTCCCAGGCGGTAGGTGAATCTTTGGCAGAAACCAAAATCCTTATTTCCATTGTTTTTTCAGTAGCATCTGTTACCTGGACAACTTTAACTTTATCATCCCATAGTTTATTTTCTTCAAGCAGTCTATCTAGTTCACTGCGAATTTCATCAATAGGAATTGTATAATCTGTATAAAGAAAAACAGTCCCAAGAATAAAGGAACCTTTTCTTGTCCAGTTCTGGAAAATATTATCTATAAAATATGTAGTTGGAACAACGAGGCGTCTGCGGTCCCATACTTTTACAACAACATATGTCAGATTTATTTCTTCAATCCAGCCCCATTCACCATTTACAATTACAACATCGTCAACTCTGATAGGCTGTGCGATAGCAAGCTGAATGCCGGCAATGATTGAGGCTATTATTTTTTGAGCTGAAAAACCTATTATAATACTTGCAACACCAGCAGATGCAAATAGACTTATTCCTATTTTTTGTATTGGTTCAAAAGTCATAAGTGCTGCACCCACTGCAAAAAATATAATTACTACTCGGAGAACCCTTTCTAAGATATTATATTGAGTATGTATTTTTCTGGCCTGGAGATTATTTTCTACATCTAGTCTATGTTTTTTAGAGATATAAATTTTTAATAAATGCATGATTCTTATAACAACCCAGCTGATATTAAATATTAAGGTTATTTTAAAGAAATTATAAAAAGCTTTATGGATAAAATTTAAATCTGTTTCAATTAAAAAAGGTATTAATAATGAAAGATTAAAAAGAGCAAGCAGCACAGGTATCTTGAGTGTGTTCCGCATATTATTATATTTTTCTTCAGAAAATCGACTGAAAAGAAGCCTGATTAAGAAAAGCATAATTAAATAAATTATAAAAAATGAAGAAATACTGTAAATGAAGTTATTGAGCATTTTTGTCACCTCTCTTAACTATTATAATAACTTAACGTTAAGTAAATCAAATTTTATTAATTAATTTAGTCTTAAATTGCAATATTAAATGATCTAATTTTTTAATTATGAGAAAAATTTAAGTTTGATAATATTCTATAATTACTGAATTATAGCTGAGAAAGCTTCGCCCATGATAATGGGCGGGGATGAATCAGCTATTTTAATTTTTAGTCAATGTGAAAATTAAAATTTTGTATAATATGCCCTTTAAAATGAACATATGTTTATGGTATAATATATTTAACAGCTAACATTTAGGAGATTTTAATAATGAATACCTATAAAAGCACAAGACATGCAAAGTTTCTTTTAAATTATCATTTTATATGGATTCCTAAATATAGAAAACATATTTTAGATAATCCTAAAATTAAACAATTAACCTTAGATACTATCAATGAATTAGCTGATACACATAAATTTGAAGTGTTAGCTACTGAAATAATGCCAGATCATATACACCTTTTTATATCAGCTTTGCCTAAGTATTCTCCCAGTAAGCTAATGAATATCATTAAAGGTACTACTGGAGGGAGAATATCAAAGCACTTTCCAGAGTTGAATATTAAAGGTTCTATTTGGACTAGAGCATATTTTGTAGCTACTGCAGGTAATGTGAGTTCTGAAACTATCTAATATTATATTAAAAAGCAAAGGTGTTTGATATGCATTTAACATATGTGCTGGAGTTATTAAAACCAACTAAAAGAAAACAAAA
>CAZYRX010000046.1:0-15826 GCA_964649895.1 uncultured Halanaerobium sp. | reverse complement strand
ATTCAGCCAGCTCAGTATAATAAGTATCGACTTGATAAGGAAATAGAAGAACTTGCAGCTGATTTTCGCTGGGCCAGAAATAAAGCAGTACTGGATAATAAAACATATATATTTAGAATATACACAAACAGTGACAGCAGTAAAGAACAGAATCAGAATCCCTATTACTTTTATGTTGAATCTGAAGGGGAAAAAATGATTATGCGCAGAGGTAGTTATCCAGCAGACCTAATCTTATACAAGAATCTCGAACTTGTTGAACTAGAAGTGAACTATTATGAATGGATTAGATTTAATAGTACAGCAACTGCAAGGGGAGGTACGATTGGATTTGCTGAACCTGGAGGAGATATTTATTCAATTACAGTAAATCAGCTTGGGAGGGTTAGAATTGAAAAATGAAAGAGGATTTTCTTTATTGGAAATAATCATTACAATATCACTTGCAGGGATAGTGCTTACAGCGATGAGCCGAACCATAAAAACAGGCCTTGAAATCCAGGGCTTTCTGGCAGATAAAAATGCAGCGATTAATTGGACAGAATCGATTCTCGAAGAATTTAAAAATAAAGATATTGACTTAGCTGGAGCGGCTGATCAGCAGAGCAGCAGTCTTGTTGAGCAGTTAGAAATTTTAGAAGCAGAAGCACTCCCAAAAGATTATGAACTGACAGAGCTCGAAATAACTCCCTATCAACATGATGGAATACTTTACAGCGGTCTCTATAAAATTAAAATAGAGGTTAAGTTCAACTGTAAAAATGAGGAGAAAAAGCATGAACTTATTAGTCTACTTAAAGAATAATTTAAAAAGCAGTTCAGCTTTTACCCTGATAGAAACTCTCATTGTTATTTCCATGTCAGTTATAATCATGGGTTTTATGATAAATCTGGTTGTCGGCTTATATAATAATCATCAATTTATAAATCTTATATCTGCCCGACAGCTGGATGGTTATCTTGCAGCAGACTTTATGGTGGAATCTATCAAAAATTCAAGAGAGCTAAAACAGCAGTCTGATGATGTGCTTGATCTCTTCTGTTTTTTTGGTGGTAAAATGCAGTGGCTTAGGTTCAGCGTTTATTCAGCTGAAGGGGAGCTTGAGCTGAGGAGGGCACTTGGAGGTGAGGATCCTGTTTCTGCCAATTTTGGCAGGAACAGTGTTCTTATCGATGGCCTTGATGATTTATCTTTAGACTTAGATGAAGCAAATAATCTAGTCAAAATAACTATTGTTTATCAAAAAAATAATTATAATACTGTAATAAAGAGAAGAATTAATCTAAGGTAATAGATAATAATTTTCTTAAAAAATGATAGGAAAATACAGATGATAAATAAAAAAAATAATATTATCAGCTTAATAAAAAATAGAGTAAATGATGACAGCGGTTATGTCTTGTTTTTAGCATTAATGATCATTTCTTTAATCGGGTTATTTGTACCTCTTTTAATACAGCAGAATCAGATCAATTATAGAATTACAGCGGATAGAGCTCTGCTCAGTCAGTATAGAACTGCCGCTGAAGCTGGAATAGAATATCTATTATATAAACTTGAAAATAATGTTGAACTACCCTTTTCTGAAGAAATAATCTTAGATGAGCAAATAAAGATAAGTGTTAGTGGGGAAGAAGGTGATAACTGTTATAAGCTTTTTTCAAGTGCTGGTGAAGATTCAAAAAAAATTATTGTAGAAGTTTCTGTCGAAAAAGAGGGGTTAAATCTTTACGATAAAATAATCCGAAGGAGTGATTAGTATGTTTGATAAATATGTTTCTGTCTCAATTCCAATTAAAAAAAAGCTAAAAAATGTTGTTGCAAAATATAATGATAAAGAAATAGATTTTGTTGAAGGGGTTAATTTTGTTGATTCAATCGGCAAAATAAAGAAGTTTGATTATAATTGCCAGTACATTATATTACTACCTGCTGAGAAAATATATTTCAAGTCAATAGCAGTTGAGGCATCAAATGATTTTCGGATTAGTGAAGACAGCTTTTTATCTGAATTAAAAGAAGAAAAGCTAAATTTTAAAGAAGATTATTATTATGATTATCTAGAATCTGCAGTAGAAATAAGAGAAGAAAAAGAACTCAAGTTTTTTGCAGCAGATAAATCGATGCTTGATCAGATAACCGAAAAACTTGATAAAAATAGAAATAATTATATTGTTTCTGCTCTTCCTGTTGCAGTATTTTCTGTTGTTAATGAATTGAGAGAAGAAGAAAACTATCTTTTTTACTATCAGATTGAAGATAATTACACCTTGATAACTGTTGAGAATAATCATCTCGAATTATTGAAACCATGTGTAGATAAATATGAGCTGCAGTCTGAATTGGAAAAAATTCAGAAATATTATTTAAACAATAAGTCAATAAAACTAAATATTATTAAAGGAAGCAGTGAAATTTTAAATATGGAGAAATTTATAAAAATGGAAGAAGATGATTTTGTTTTTCTCACTTCAATATTATGGAGTGTCAGTAAATGTTAATTTTCAAAGCAAAAAATGTTAATTATAGAGAAAAATTATTTAAATACCTCTTTGTAATTACTGCTGCTGCAGTTTTAACAGCTTATCTCAGTGGATTATACCTTAAGAAAACAGAGGCAGCCTTAAAGGGAGATATTGAAAATAATATCCAGCAGATTAAAAAATACAGGTATCTAAGTACTCAAACCAGTAATTCAAATACAGACATATTAGTTTACATATTTCTTGAAAAAGTAGTGAGGTATTCAGAAAATATAATATTAGAAAATCTATATCTTGACAGAAAAGAGATAATAATTTATGCACAGACAGATAAAGAAGAACATATTTTTCAATTTCTTGATAAATTAAAAGAAGATGATATATTTTTAAAAACTGAGCTCAGAGAGATTGAAAAAAATAACTTGTTAAACTTTACTATTAGAGCAGATCTTATAAGCAGATAAGGTGGTAAAATGAAAACAATACATAAAAGTAATTTATATAGAATCTTGTTTATTATATCTCTCATGATCTTAATATTATTGAGCAGCAGTTTAAAAAATAGTTATATAAAACTGCTTGATTTAGATATAAGAAAAACACAGCTTAGAAACAATCTCAATTATTATCGGCAATTATATGCAGCAAAAAGTAATGATCAAGATAATTCAGAATTGATGGTGCTTAATTTAGAAGAAAAAGCAGTAGAATTGATAGAGGAGAGCGGCAGACAAGGCCTTGAACTTATTCACTACAGCAGCAGTAGAGAAGAAATAATACTAAATTTCAAGGGTGATTTTAAGCCGCTCTTTTCTTTTTTGAGCTGCTTGGAAAAAGATCAAAATTATCTAGAAATTGATAATTTAAAAATTAAAAAAGACGGATTGGATTTATTTTGTTATTTAAGATTGGTTAGAAACAGTAATATCCATTAATAAATTAATATAATGAGATGATAAAATGGAAGATAAAAAAAATGCTTTCAATCAACTGAAATTAAAATTTTATAAAATGAAAAGATCAACTAAGATAATAATTATAATTTTTTTCATTATAATTTCAAGTCTGACATTTCTAATCTTAAAAAATCATATTTTTAAAGAAGAAAACAATTATCTAAAAGAGAAAGATACTCAAGTTCTCGATGGAGAATTGACAGCCGCAGAATCAGCAGCAGAATTAAGAAAAAAAATAAGAGAAAAGCAGATAAAGAACTCTGAGCCAGATTTATCAGAGAAGATAATGACAATCGAAGAATTAAGGGATCCATTTTTCCCTTCAAAAAATGGGGGAAATGAAAATTCACCTGAAAAAGCAGCTTTGATTTACAGTGAGAGCGAACTCAAAGCAGATAATAAAGAATCTAATAAAAACGAAAATGACGTAAAAGAAATATATCGAGAAAAAAATGGTAGAGAGGCTGAGGAGAGTGGAGTAGAAAACGAAAAGAACAGCAAAAATAATCAAAAAAATGATACTGCTGCAGAAGCTGAATCTCTAAACGGTAATCTAAAGAGAAAGATAATAGAGATTAAAATTCCTTTTTCATTATTGGGGATAATCAAGGATAATAATACTGCAGCCGCTCTATTTTCTTATAATGGAAAAATAATAAAAAAATCTGAAGGAGAAAATATTGAAAATTTTAAAATCGAAAAAATTAATAAAGAAATGATTGTGCTTGCTTATGATAATTTTAAGTACAATCAGTATATCTGGAGGCATGATGAAATTGAAGAAAATTAAGAGCAAAAAATTACTTTTGCCCCTCTGTTTGATTCTAATCACCACTCTCTCTGTTTCAGCTGCAGCTGCTACAGATGGGGTATTTAAAAATAATAGGATCAGTATTAATTTCAGGAATCTAGATTTAAAAGAGGCAGTTATTATAATGGCAGATATGGCTGATCATAATTTGATCTGTGATCAATCGGTAAAAGGACAGCTTACGGTAATACTTGAAGATATTTTATTTAAAGATGCATTTCAACTAATAGCAGAAAGTTACAATTTAGATTATCACATAGAAAAAAACACAATCTTTGTCAGTGGCGAAAATATTACAGAAAATAAAAAGACTAAAATGATTGTTGAAAATATAAGATTTAATTATATAGATTCCGAAAAAGCGGAAAAATATTTGAAAAAAGCTATTCCTGATTTAAAGATCATAAATCTAGCTGCTGAAGGTCTTTTAATCAGAGCTGAAAAGGATAAATTGATAGAAGCAGAAGTTCTGGCAGAAAAATTAGATCTTCCCCAAAAACAAGTTTTAATCCAGGCTAGATTAGAAGAAATAAGCCGAACCAGGCTAAAAGAACTTGGAATAAATCCAGATAATTTATCAAGATTAAATATTATTAAAGATAGCTCAGAAAATATAGAAAAAATCGAATTTAGCCTGCCTGATACTCTAAAAATACTTGAAGAAGAAGGAGCTTCCGAAATACTTGCAAATCCAAGTTTAATTACCCTTGATCGTAAAAAGGCTAAATTAATCATTGGAGATCAAATACCGGTTAAATTAGAAAGTGTAGAAGATGATAAAACTGTTTCCAGCTTAAGCTATATTGATGCTGGAATTGTTTTAGAATTTCTGCCTAAAATTATTAATGATAATCAGGTTTTGCTGGAAATAAAACCATCGGTGAACAGCATAGGACAGGTTGTTGCAAATGGACTTCCTGCTGTAAATTCCCGCAGTGCAGAAACAACCGTTATTTTAAATGAAGGAGAGATGCTCGCTCTGGGTGGACTAATTAAAGAAGATGAAATACGTTCATTAAGAGCTATTCCGATACTTTCTGAACTACCTCTGCTGGGAAGTATTTTTAAAGCTGAAGAAAACAAAAAAATGCATACAGAGTTAATGATTTTTATTAAAACAAAAATCATCAATACTCAAGCAGATGAGAAGATTGCAAGTATTAACCAAAATAGTGAAGATGATGATAAAAACATCTTAAAATACGATAAAAATGATAATAAGCAGGAAACAGAAGAAAAAACTAAAAATAATAAAAATTCTAACACTTCTTTTATAACACTTACAGAGGAAGAACTTGCAAATATCTTGAACAAATAAAAAAGGATATTCACTACTTTTGTAGAAATTTAATTCAGGGAGCAATTCCCTGGATTTTTCTTTTTAGATTATCAGAGGAGGCAGTATATATGAAAATATTCTTGGCTGGTTTTATGGCAGCTGGAAAAAGCACTACAGCAAAAATAATAGCCGAAAAAAAATCTTTTAATTTTTATGATAGTGATGATGTAATAGAGCAGAGAGAAGGAAAACCGATAAGTGATATTTTTAATGAAGATGGTGAACAGTATTTTAGAAGAGTTGAAAAAGAAACCATTCTGGACTTATTCAATAGTAAAGAAGATGCTGTTATCGCCTTAGGTGGAGGAGCAGTCTTAGATGATGAACTTAGAAACATATTAATTGATCAGGCAGAAATATTTTGTATTGATGTAAGTGCAGAAGAGGTTATCAAAAGATGTGAGGATTCTGAGATAGTTAGACCATTACTTGAGGTAGAAAATCCTCTGCAGAAAGTTAGAGATTTATTAAATCTGCGCAAAAATGCATATAATGAAATACCAGAACATATTGACAGCAGTAATAATAATCCTGGGGAAGTGGCAGAAATTATTATAAATAAATTACCAGCTCAAAAATTGAAGATTGAAATTGAAAATCAGGACACAAGCTATCCTGTTATTATCAACAAAAGTTTTAAAGATAGTAGTTTTAATAAATTACTTGCTAAAATAAAGGGAAGAAAAGTTCTGCTTACTGCAGATGAGAAGGTTGCTGATTATCATGGTGACCCTATTATTGATAAAATCAAAGAAAATGCAGATGTGGTGGAATTTTATCTGGAAGCTGGAGAAAAAATAAAAGATTTAGAATATCTACAGAAAGCATATCAGCTGCTTTATGATAATAATTTTACCCGTTCAGATTATGTAATTGCATTTGGTGGAGGAACAGTTGGTGATTTATCAGGTTTTATTGCAGCAACTTATTTAAGAGGCTTAAAGCTTTTTCAATTTCCAACTACATTGATTTCTCAGCTTGACAGCAGTGTTGGCGGGAAAACAGCAGTTAATTATAGAGACACCAAAAACTTGATCGGCAGCTTTTATCAGCCAGATACGGTCTACTATCAAATAGATTGGTTAAAAACACTTGAAAAAGCTGAAGTTAAATCAGGTCTGGGTGAAGTAATTAAATATGCAATTCTGGGTGGAGATCCATTATTTACAATGCTTGCAGAAAATAAAGATAAGATATTAAACTTAGATAATGAGTTAATGCTTGAAATTTCTAAAATATCACTAGAAATGAAAAATCATTATGTGGCATCCGATGTAAAAGACATGGGTCTGCGCAAAAAACTTAATCTAGGTCACAGTTTTGGTCATGCAGTAGAAGGTGCAGAAAAATTTAAATATAAACATGGTGAAGCTGTAGTTATGGGTATTGCATTTACTGCATTTTTATCTAATAAAATTGATGTACTTGCTGAGAGTAGTTTTAGAAGAATAATTAAACTGCTGCAGGATTATAATTATAATCTATTTCCATCAGAAGATATAGAAACTGATGAATTATCTTATTATTTATCACATGACAAAAAAATCAGTGATAATAAAATGTGGTGGGTCTTGATCAATGATATTGGAGATACTTATTTAAGTGATAAATTTAATCATAAAAATATTAAAGAATATATGGAGGAATATTTATGCAGAAAGTGGCTGTAATTCATGGACCAAATTTAAATATGTTGGGTTTAAGGGAACCAGAAATTTATGGGAATACAAATCTTGATATGTTAAATGAAGACCTGAGGGATAAGGCAGCTCAATTGGGTCTGGATATTGAAATAATGCAGAGTAATCACGAAGGTGAAATCGTCGACTTTTTGCACCAGAACTATCAGGAACTTGATGGGATAATCATAAATCCTGGTGGATTAACACATACGAGTGTTGTATTAAGAGATGCTCTGGCATCTGTCCGCCTGCCTACAGTAGAAGTTCATATCAGCAATATTCACCGCAGAGAAGATTTTCGCAAAAAATCCTATACTGCCGAAGTTGCTGTCGGCCAGATAACAGGACTTGGTGTCAAAGGCTATCTGCTTGCCTTAGATGCTCTTTTTGATATTTTGAGAAAGGAGAAATATTAGTGTTAAATAGAATAGAAAAAATCAGAAAAAAGATGCAGGAAAATGGAATTGAAAACTTTCTTGTAACGAAAAAAGAAAATGTAAGATATTTAAGTGCATTTACTGGTACAGCCGGGAAAGTTTTAATTACTGAATCTGAAAATATTTTTATAACCGATTTTCGTTATCTTGATCAGGCTGCTGACCAGACAGAAGGTTTTATTATTGAAGAGATAAGCAGCAATTTTATGGAAGGTTTTGCTGATTTGCTTAAAAGAAAAGAAATTAAGCTAATGAGCTTTGAAAGTGATGATATTAATTATAAAACTTATCAGGATTTTGAAAAAAAGCTTGAACTAGAAGAATTGAATGCAGTTAATGGAGTTGTCGAAGATCTTCGTTTAATTAAAGAAGATGCTGAAATAGAAAAGATAAAAAAAGCGGTAGAAATCGCAGATAAAGGATTTCAATTTCTACTTGATTTTATCGAGCCCGGCAAAACAGAAAAGGAGATTGCTCTAGAGCTTGAATTTTTCATGAAAAGAAATGGTGGAGAAGCAAATGCCTTTGAATTTATTGTAGCTTCTGGAAAAAGAGGTGCTCTTCCCCATGGTACAGCATCAGATAAGGTGGTAAAAAAGGGTGAATTAATTACAATTGATTTTGGCACTGTTTATCAGGGCTATCATTCTGATATTACGAGAACAGTTGCTTTAGGTGAAGTTTCTGAAAAACACAAAGAAATTTATAATATAGTATTAGATGCACAGCTTGAGGTTATTGACAAAATCAAGCCAGGAATGAGCTGTTTTGATGCAGATAAGATTGCTCGTGATTTCATCTCAAAAGTCGGCTACAAAGAAAATTTCGGTCATGGATTGGGTCATGGAATTGGTCTTGAAATCCATGAAGGGCCAAGACTTTCTTATACAGCTGATGGAACTCTAAAAAATGGTATGGTAGTTACTGATGAGCCGGGAATTTACATATCTGGTTTTGGTGGAGTGAGGATTGAAGATGATCTCTTAATTACAGAAGATGGCTGTGAGGTTTTAAACACCTCTACTAAAGAGCTAATTCAGCTATAATGATTTGTTTAAGCAGTCAATTTCTGCTATAATTGAAATGCAGTAAATAATAGTGGAGGTGTATGGATTTGATTTCAACAAATGATTTTAATACAGGTTTAACTATAGAGCTAGATGGAGAAGTATATCAGGTTATTGATTTCCAGCATTCAAAATCAGGTAGAGGAAGTGCTTTTGTAAGAACAAAATTACGTAATATAGAAGAAGGTTATGTAATAAATAAGACTTTTAAAGCTGGTGAAAAAGTAGAGACAGCTCATGTAGATAAAAAGAAAATGCAGTTTCTTTACTGGGATGGCAGTGATTATATTTTCATGGATAATGATACATATGAGCAGTTCCATTTAGATGAAGAACAGCTTGGTGACAAAGTTAAATATCTAAAAGAAAATATGGAACTAGAGATATCTCTTTATCAGAAAAGACCGATCGATATTGATCTACCTACATTTGTAGAGCTAAAGGTAGAGAGTACACCACCTGGTATAAAGGGAAATACAGTTTCAGGAGGCAGCAAACCTGCAACTATGGAAACAGGACTTGTTGTTCAGGTTCCTCTATTTATAAATGAAGGGGATATAGTTAAAGTTGATACAAGAAGTGATGAATATATTGAAAGAGTAAATAATTAGTGTTTTTAATTTAGATTTGACGTTAAGTTTTTAAAATCAGGAGGTATTTTATGAAATATACAATTGTTGGTGCTGGTGCAGCAGGAGTTTCTGCAGCAAAAGAAATTCTTAAAAATAGAAAAGAAGATGACCAGATAAGCATTTTTACAGATGAGGCTTACGGTTTTTATTACCGGCCAAGATTAATTGAATGCCTGTCAGGTGAGGTTGAAGTTGAAGAAATTATTATCCATGATCAAAACTGGTTTGCTGATCATGATATAGATTTACATCTTGAAGAGAAAATTGTAGATATAGATCCAACAAACAAAAAAATAATCAGTAAAAAGGGCAGCTACAGCTATGACAAACTTCTTTTAGCAAATGGTTCACATCCTTTTGTTCCACCATTTTCTGGAGTCGAACTTGATAATGTTTTTACACTGCGTACAGCAGAAGATTTAAAAACAATCAACAAAAGAGCAGAAAACTCTGAAAAAGCAGTAGTAGTTGGTGGAGGATTGCTGGGCCTCGAGATCGCCTATAATTTTGCAAAAGCTGGACTTGATACAACAGTACTTGAAGTGGCTCCTTATCTACTGCCGATGCAGCTTGATAAAAGAGGTGGAGATCTTCTCCAGCAAAAACTAGAAAAAAATAATGTTAAGGTAATAACTGATGCAAGCACAAAAGGTTTTGCTGGTACAGATAAGGTAGAAAAAGTTATACTTGCTGATCAGGAAATAGCTGCTGATATTGTACTTGTTTCAACAGGAATCAGGTCAAATATTTCTTTAGTTGAAGATTATCCTATTATCTCAAATAGAGGGATAATTGTTAATGAAAAAATGGAAACTTCAGTTAAAGATATTTATGCAGCAGGAGATATTGCTGAATTCGAAGAAAAAGTCTATGGTATCTGGCCTCCTTCATTAAAACAGGGTCAGACAGCTGGTGCAAATATGAGCGGTCAGAACAATGAATTTGAAGGCTTTGTACCTTCTCATAAGCTTAAAGTTGCTGGAATAAATGTTGTATCTATTGGTGAACTTAACAAAGAAAATCAATATCAGGAAGAAGTTCTTGAAGATAATCAATGTTATGTAAAAGTAATTAAAGAAGGCAGCAGTAAAATTGGTGCTGTAATAGTTGGAGATTATGCAGAACAGAATAGTTTATTATCAGAAATAAAATAAAGTATTATTTTGAATCTGAATTAAGGGGGTAATTGCTAATGAGTGAAGAAAAAGATTTAAACAAAGAGGAAATTGAATCTGAAGAAGGAACAATAAAAATTGCCGATGAGGTAGTAAGTATTATAACAGGCTTAGCTGCAACAGAAATTGAAGGTGTTGCTGGTATGAGTGGTGGTCTGGCAGGTGGAATCGCCGAAATGCTGGGTAGAAAAAATCTGAGCAAAGGTGTAAAAGTTGAGGTAAACGAAAACAGTGCTTCTGTGGATGTTTATGTCATAATTGAATATGGTAAAACAATTCCAGATGTAGCCTGGCAGATTCAGGATAATGTTAAACAGGCAATTGAAGGGATGACAGGGCTTGATGTTAAGGCTGTAAATGTGCATGTTCAAGGTGTCAATTTCCCGGAAGATGAAGAAGAGGCTGAAACTATTGAAGTAGAAGAAGAATAACAGATAATATTAAATTCAATAGTATTAAAGTTTAAATAAAGAAGTGGGGGTTAAAGCATGAAAATTATAAAAAATATATTCTCCTTTATTATAGCTTTATTGGTTATAATTTTAACTATAACTCTTTCTATTTATAGTTTAGGCCTGATGTCAGCAAATTATCTACCTGATTTAATTCGTGCAACTTACAATAACTGGCAGTTGACGGTTGCTTATCTGGTTATTTTTATTATGTCTGTCTTTTTGCTCTATCCTTATTTCATAGAGAAAAAAATTCAGTCAACAAATTTACTCAAATCCGAGTCTGGAGATATTACGATTACGATAGCTGCTCTTTCCAATTTAATTAAAGACAGGATAAATGAGCGAGAGAAATTTGAGGATTTAAAAATCAAATTAGATGAAACTGAAAAAGGTTTAAAAATTATCTTGAGTGGTAAACTTACTGTGCCTGGTGATCTGCCTACAATAAGTGAAAAAATCCAGAAAGATTTAAAAAATTATATAAATCAAACTACTGGTATTCAGGTTGCTAAAGTTCAGATACAAATAGAAGGTGTAAAAAGAGAGAAAAACCTGCCTGATAAAACCGAATGAGGTGGTGTTTAGATGAATAAAGAGCATATAAAGGAAGAATACTTAAAATATATTTCAGAAAACCCAAAAAAAGTAATTGGTGCTTTAATTGGACTTCTGATTGGGATATTATTTTTAACAATCGGATTTCTTAAAACAATAATTCTGGCATTAACTACTTTTCTTGGTTATTATTTAGGTTCTCGCTATCACTTAGAAGAAGATATGAAAGATTTGCTGATGAAAATAATACCGGACAGATTTAAATAGAGCTAGAAATGAGGAATGTTTTTATGGATAAAGTCTCGCGTCATAAACAGAGAATATGGGTGCTCCAGATTCTTTATGGTCTGGATATACGCAAAAAGCTTGATTTAGAAAATGCCCAAAAGAGCTACAGCAAATTTATAGAAGAACAGGGTGTAATAAATGATGAATTATATGCAGAAGACCTTTTATATGGAATTATTACAGAATTAGAAATTTTAGATGCCCAGATTAATGAATATGCAATTGACTGGACAGTAAAAAGGATGCCAGCTGTTGATAGAAATATTTTGAGGATAGCGATTTATGAAATTCAAAATGATATTCCACCCGGAGTAGCTATTAATGAAGCTGTAAAAATTGCTAAAAAATTCGCAGAAGATAGCTCTCCATCTTTTATAAATGGTATACTTGCTAAGTTTGCTTAAAATGAGGGCTCAGGCTCTCATTTTTTCTTTATTTATCTGTCTTTTTATGTTATATTTTACTTAGGTAAATTATTTTAAGCAGTACTTAAACTTTTCTGTCCACAATATACAAATACAAATAATAACGAGGTGTAAAAATGGAATATTCATCAGATATTAAAAAAATAGAAGCATCAAAAACGATAGCTGTAAGCTCTAAAGCTAATCAGTTAAAAGAACAGGGAGAAGATGTAATTGGTTTTGGAGCAGGTGAACCAGATTTTTCTACCCCACAATTTATAAAAGATGCGGCAGTTGAAGCCATGAACAAAGGATTCACTGGATATACTTCAGCTTCTGGTCTGCCGATTTTAAAACAGGCTGTTGTTGATAAATTTGCCAGAGAATATGATTTTAACTACTCTACAGATGAGGTAATTATCTGTAATGGTGGTAAACAGGTATTATTTAATGGCCTGGCAGCAATTCTGGATAAAAATGATGAGGTAATAATACCTAAACCATACTGGGTTTCTTATCCTGAATTAGTAAAACTTGCAGGTGGGAAACCGGTTTTTATCGATACAAAAAAGGAAAATAAATATAAATTAACTGCTGCAGAATTAGAAAATAATATTACTAAAAATACTAAAGCAGTAATTTTGAACTCTCCCTCCAATCCTGATGGCCATTTTTATTCCCCAGCTGAGACTAAAAAACTGATTGAAGTTTTAAGAGAAAAAGACTTATTTATTATTAGTGATGAAATATATGAGAAACTGCTTTTTGACAATAAAAAATTCAAATCTATGATAGAACTTTTCCCTGAATTGAAAGACAGAATTTTAATTGTTAGCGGTATGTCTAAAACTTATGCAATGACAGGTTGGAGAGTAGGTTTTGGTTATGCAAATAAAGAATGGATAGCCAATATGGGAAAAATTCAGAGCCATACTACTTCTAATGTAAATACAATTGCTCAATATGCAAGTGCAGCAGCTTTAAATAATGATCAATTGGAAGAAATAATAACTGAGAGAAATAAAATTTATCAGCAGAGAAGAGATAGAATGGATGAATTGCTTTCTGATATTCCTGCTTTAAATGCAATTAAACCTGAAGGAGCATTTTATTATTTTGTTGATATCTCTGATGTCTTTTCTAAAACATATAAAGGAGAGAAAATTGATGGTTCAGTAAAGTTTGCTGATCTGCTTTTAGAAGAAGAGATGGTTGCAGTAGTTCCGGGAATTGCTTTTGGTAAAGATGAGTTTATAAGATTATCTTTTGCTTTAAGTGAAGAAGAAATAGAAAAAGGTCTCAGCAGGATAGCAAATTTTGTCAGTAAACTTAAATAGAATTTTACCAGATTAGCTAGAACAGATAGTATTATACATATTTATTAATAACTTTTTTAATAATATTGTTTACAATTTATTAGGAATAATAGGTTGTTTTATTTATCATAATTGTGGGGAAGGGGTGAATTATGGCAGCTAAAGATATATCTCAGGCAAGTAAAGAAAAATTGCTTAAGATGCAGAAAGATGAAATTACCGAATATAAAATTTATCATAAGCTTGCAGATCGTGCTAAAAATAAAAAAAATGCTTCAATTATGAGAGAAATTGCAGATGATGAAAAAAGGCATCATGACATCTGGCAGAAATATACAGAAACCGAGGTCAAAGCACATACCTGGAAGGTCTATTTTTATTATTTTATTTCTTTGATTTTTGGTATCACTTTTGGTATCAAGTTAATGGAGCAGGGAGAAGAATCTGCCCAGGAAGAATATTTAGGACTTGTTCCTGAAGTCAAAGAGGCTGAACAGGTAATGAACGAGGAAGAAGACCACGAAAATCAGCTGATTAATTTACTTCATGAAGAAAGACTTGATTATGCTGGTTCTGTAGTTTTGGGGTTAAATGACGCATTAGTAGAGTTAACGGGTACTCTTGCTGGTTTATCTTTTGCAATGCAGAACACAGAAATAATAGCTCTTTCTGGAAGTATTACAGGAATTGCAGCAGCATTTTCAATGGCAGCTTCCGAATATTTATCTGCAAAAACTGATGAGGAAGAAGATGCACTTAAATCTGCTTTCTATACAGGTACAGCCTATATAGTAACAGTTATTGTACTGGTTGCTCCATTTCTTCTTCTTGATTATTATATGTATGCACTTGGATTTACAATTGCAGCTGCTATTTTGGTTATTTTTGTTTTTAATTTTTACATATCAGTTGCAAAAGACCTTGATTTCAAAAAACGATTCTGGGAAATGGCTATTATCAGTATTAGTGTTGCAGGATTTTCATTTTTTGTAGGTTATCTGATCAGAATCATTTTTGGGATTGAGATTTAAATAAAAACAAAAAAAGAGAGCAGATTTCTACTCTCTTCTAAATACTTTATTATTAAAAAGTGGTGCGAAAGGAGGGATTCGAACCCTCACGGTCTTGCGACCACTAGACCCTGAACCTAGCGCGTCTGCCAGTTCCGCCACTTTCGCATTGACAAGTAATATTCTAACTTATAATTATTTGTTTGTCAAGCCTGCACTAAGCTGCAGTAAATAAATTTTACGGGAGGATAAATATGTACGAAATCACAGCAAAAGAAAAATTGGCTCCAACAATAACAAAAATCAAAGTAAAAGCACCGCTGATAGCAGAAAAGACCCAGCCGGGTAACTTTATTATCTTAAGAGTTGATGAAAAAGGTGAGAGAATACCTCTTACTGTTGCCGACTATGACAGAGAAAATGGGATAGTTACCATCATATTTCAGGAAGTGGGTTATTCTACAAAATTATTAGGAAGAATGGACAAAGGTGATCATATTCAAGATATTGTTGGTCCTTTAGGTCATCATATTGACCTGGAAGGCTACGAAAAAGTAGTGCTTCTTGGTGGAGGTAGTGGAACAGCACTGCTTTATCCAAAAGTAAAGGGTTTTTATGAGCAGGGTGCTGAAGTAATTACTATTACTGGAGCAAGAACCAAAGAACTGATTATCTTAGAAGATGAGCTTAATGAATACAGTGATCGACTTTTTATAGCTACTGATGACGGCAGCTATGGTCATCATGGTTTTGTAACTGAAATATTAAAAGATTTACTGGAAGATGAAGATGATATAGATCTTGTAATTGCAATTGGTCCGGTACCGATGATGAAAGCGGTAGCTGATATGACCGAAGAATATGCTATCAAAACAATTGTCAGCTTAAATTCGATCATGGTAGATGGAACGGGTATGTGTGGTGCCTGCAGAATTACAGTAGGTGGAGAAACAAAGTTTACCTGTGTTGATGGACCATCTTTTGATGCACATCAGGTTGATTTCAAAGAACTTATGAATAGATTGAACTTTTATAAAGATGAAGAAGATATAATAGAAACACACGAAGCAAAAGATGCTGAGGAGGAGAAGTAATGGCTTTACAGAAGAAAAAAACTCCAATGAAAGAACAGGATCCAAAAGAAAGAATAAAAAACTATGAAGAAGTACCATATGGTTATACAGATGAAGAAGCACTCCAGGAAGCAGAAAGATG
>CAZYRX010000045.1:14602-16361 GCA_964649895.1 uncultured Halanaerobium sp. | reverse complement strand
GAATTTTAAGAATGCAGAAACTGTTGATGTTTTAAGAGCTATTGCTGAGGTGGCTGATGTAAATTTAATTACAGACAGTGATGTAACTGGTACAACTACTGTTCATTTAAGGAATATTACATTTCAGAAAGCTCTTGATTTAATTACTCAAACAAGAGGTTTAACATATAAATGGGATGAAAACACAATAGTTGTAGCACCACCAGAAAGAATTGATAATATTTATGCAAATATAGTAACTGAATTTGTTTCTATAAGTTCAAATAATATAGATGATATTGCAGTGATTGTAAAAGATATTTTTCCAGATACACAGATTACTGTTGATTCTTTAAGAAGACAATTTATATTAAAAGGTGAAGAATCCAGAGTAAATGAAGTTAAAGAAATGATAAAAAGATTAGATACTACTGGTCAGACTGGTACAGCTGCAGATGGAACAACTGGAGTGGGAACAAAAACTCAATTAGTGGAAGAAGAGTTTTATAGCGAAAGCTATTCAGTATTAAATGCAGAATTAGCAGATCTTGAAGAAAAACTAAAACAGGTAAATTATAATTTAGATATTAGAACAAATCCACTTACCGATACATTAACAATTAGCGGTAGAGAAAAAGATGTAAAAGAAGCCATGTCTATGGCAAAAACATATGATCAGAATTTAGAACCAGCTACAAAAGTAGTAAGGGTAGATTATGTAGATACTGAACAGATAACTGAAATAATTGGTAAAATTTATCCAGATACAAAACTCCATGTCAATGAAAAAAGAAAAGAAGTCATTATAAACGGTGCTAAAAATAAACTTGATGGAGTAATTAGGATTATTAACGAACTTAATAAACCAAGGCAACAAGTATTAATTGAAGCTAGAGTTGAAGAAATAACAAGTAATAAATTAAAAGAAATTGGTATCCCAAGTACAGAAGAGGGAATAAATTTAAGTAGGATTCATTTTATAAAAGATAAATCAGATCCAGAAGAACCAGATGGAAATAAATTTGGACAAATTGAAGAAATCGAACTTACATGGCCTGATTTCTTCAGTCTATTAGAAGAGGATAATGCATCAAAAACTTTAGCTAATCCAAGATTGATGACTTTAAATGGTGAAAAAGCAAATATGATCATTGGTGAAGAAGTACCATATAAAATTGGAGAAGATGATGATGGAACTCCAATAATTGAATTTTTCCAAGCCGGTGTTTTGTTGGAATTTACTCCTTGGATAACAGAAAATGATGAAATTGAAATTGAAGTAATACCAGAAGTTAGTAATTTTGGTGAAGCTGGTATTGGAACTAATATACCAAGAAAGAGAACTAGAAAAGTTGAAACAAGATTACGTCTAAATGATGGTGAAACTTTTGCAATTGGAGGTTTGATCCAGAGCAACGATATCGAAAACATTACAAAAGTACCGATATTAGGAGATATACCTATAATTGGTGAAATATTTAAATCAACAAGTAATAATAATACAAAAACTGAATTAATGATTTTTATTACTCCTAGAATAGTTAATTATGGAGAAAATATTACAGAAAGAGATACTCTTTTTGAAACAGAAGATAATATAGTAGATTCTGAAAATAATAAGGAGAATGAAGAAGAAGTAACAGAAGATACTGCAGTAGAGGAAACTCAAGAAGAAGCTGTGGTAGAAAACAAAGGAAAAACTAAAGAAGAAATTCTAGAAGAATACAAAAATAAAGAGAAAGAAGATACTGGATTCCAGGGTTTAACAGATGAAGAATTA
>CAZYRX010000045.1:0-14502 GCA_964649895.1 uncultured Halanaerobium sp. | reverse complement strand
AAAAAGACCGGGCCATCTCGATTCCTAATGAGAGGTACCGGTCCTTTTTTTATCTCAACATAATCGCTGCAAGCTCAGTTCTGCTTTTAACATTTGACTTATTATAAATATGACTTAAATGTTTTTTAACAGTATTTATAGAAATATAAAGCTCTTCAGCAATTTCATTATTGCTTTTTCCAGCTATCATTAAATTCAATACTTCTTTTTCTCTTTCAGTAATATTGAACTCTAAACATTTACCTTCCACAATTTTTTTGCTATGTAATTTCTTTTCATTTTGAAGCTGATTAATTTTCAACACTTTGTATAACTGTCCACTACAGTATTTTCTTATCATTTCTAAATATAAAAGATCAGTAAGATTAAAATCTCCATCATTTTCTTCTCTAAATAGGCTGATAGTTCCTAAAAGCTGTTCTTTATAATGGATATCTATACCTGAAGAATAATAAAGATGATTTTTAGCTAAAAAATCATTAAAATATTCACTTTTAGACCACTGGCTATAGTTCATTAAATCAGAGCTTCTACTTGCTTCCGGTCTATCAAAGGCAATTTTTCTAATGTCATCAAGTTTATAATAATAATCATTATAATCCTTTAAAACTTGATCAGAGATATTTAAAATTATAGTTTTTTCCTTTTTTTGTATACTATTTTCAAAAATAAAAAAGTTAGCTGCATTAAAAGGGATTAAATCGTTTAATTTCTTTAGAAAGTTATAAGAGTAATTGTTTAAGTTAATTGTATTGTCTGTTTCATAAATAAATGTCAATAATTTTTCCCAGTCAACTGCTTCAATTGGTTTTTTCATCTCTATCCCTTCTTTAAAAATTATACTTTCGTGTAATATAAAGGTTAAAAAATTAATGTTATACTGATTGTATAATTCTAGGCAGGAAATTTTTATCCTGCAAAACAAGGGGGAAAGATAATGAAAAAAGTATTTTTATTAACAGCAGCAGCATTAATTTTCTTATTTTTATTTACAGCATCTAGTTCAGCTCAATTTTTGAATGAGGGTTATAGTTCACTATTATCTGGAGCTTTAGGACAGGCAGACTGGCAGCTTGAATATCTTCAACCATTAGATCCAGATGAACTAGAAAAAGGAGAATACAGATTTTCTCCAATAATCACCAGAATTAATTATTCTGATGAATACACCGATTATTACAATGAAAGTAGCAATGTTTATGAATCTGATAACAGCACAATGGTTTATGCAGTTGTATTTGATACTGCCTTAAGTGATAATTTAACTATTCATGGTAAATATATTTACCAGCCCTGGGAAGATTACGAAAGAGAGGATATGTTAATTAGGGCAACTGACACACTTGATTATGAGTCAAGAACAAGTTTAATAGATTTATTTATTAATTATGAAGTGAAAGAAGACAACACATTATATTTCGGTTATAATAGAATGTTAAATGAATATAAGGATTATTATTCTGATGGAGATTTAGATGAAGAAGGAGAAGATGTCTCTAACTTCTATTACATCGGTTATGAAATGCGGGGTAAATTTACAGGCAGCAGCGACTAATTTGAGCGATATAATTATCATATAAATCAGCTGAATTATCTAAAAATTTAATACTTAATCTTAAGAGATAAGCCCCTTGTTTTTAGGGGCTTTTTTTCTGCCGCTAATTCTTGACATTTTAAGTAATTAACTATATAATTTATAACCAATACATATATAATAGCTCCTCAATTTATTACAGAAATTTGAAGATTAAACCAAGCAGTTTTTTATAATAAATTTATCATAAATAAGGAGGACAAGCAGTTGAGTAGAAATATTTATCTAAACGGTGAGATAGTTCCGGAAGATGAGGCAAAAATTTCAGTATTTGATCATGGTTATTTATATGGTGATGGTATTTTTGAAGGTATTAGAGCATATAATGGTAGGGTATTTATGCTTGATGAGCATATTGAGCGCTTATATGAGTCAGCAAAAACAATTATGCTTGATATTAAATTAACACCAGAAGAAATGGAAGAAGCGATTTTAGAAACGATTCGTGCTAATGAATTAAGAGATGCTTACATAAGGGTAGTTGTTTCCAGAGGTGTTGGTGATTTAGGTTTAGATCCAAGAAAATGTCCTGAACCAACAGTTGTTATTATAGCTAGTGCTATTCAGCTCTATCCAGAAGAACTCTATGAGACTGGATTGAAGCTTGTAACGGTTCCTACGCGCCGCAATGGGCCAGAGATGGTAAACCCCCGCATCAAGTCATTAAACTATTTAAACAACATTATGGCCAGAATAGAGGCCAATCTGCATGATGCCCCCGAAGCTATTATCCTTAATAGTGATGGTTATGTTGCAGAATGTACAGGTGATAACATCTTTATTATTGATGGAGAAACACTTTATACACCACCAATACATGCAGGAATCTTAAAAGGAACAAAAAGAGAAATCGTGCTGGAAATAGCGGCAGAATTAGGCTTAGAAGTTAGAGAAGAACTATTTACCAGACATGATGTATTCAATGCTGATGAATGTTTTTTAAGTGGTACAGCAGCAGAAGTTATTCCTGTAGTTGAAGTAGATGGAAGATTAGTCGGTAATGGTGAGGTCGGCAGTAAAACAACTGAGCTGATTGCCAAATTTAGAGAAATCGCCAATTCAACAGGTAGAGAAATTTACGAATAATAGATTTAGATAATACAGGCTTCTTATTTGCGTAACTAAGCCGTATTGTCTGACTTTGATTATATACATGGATACAATAAATAAAATGATCAATACATGCTTTTCAGAATTAGTATTTAGCAGCTAAAAGGAGGATTTAGATGAGAAGTGATAAAATAAAAAAGGGTATAGAGAGAGCACCACACCGCTCACTGCTCTATGCTTTAGGATTATCAGATGACGATATAGATAAACCGCTGATCGGGATTGCAAACTCTGCAAATGATATAATTCCCGGACACAAACACTTAGATGATATAGCAAAAGCAGCTGAACATGGTATCACAGCAGCAGGAGGTACAGCTCTATCATTTTCCACAATCGGTGTCTGTGATGGAATAGCAATGGGTCATGAGGGAATGAAATTTTCTCTGTCCAGCAGAGAGATTATTGCAGATTCGGTAGAAGCAGTTGTAAGCGGTCATCAGCTGGATGGTTTAGTGCTGGTTCCCAACTGTGACAAAATTGTTCCGGGTATGATGATGGCAGCAGCCAGACTCGATATCCCTGCAGTAGTAATCAGTGGTGGACCGATGGAAGCAGGTAACCACTGTGGTGAAGCAATCGATTTACACAATGTTTTCGAAGCGGTTGGAGCAGTTAATTCAGGTAAAATGAGTGAAGAAGAACTTGATTTAATCGCCCACAGAGCATGTCCTGGTTCAGGATCATGTGCAGGTATGTTTACTGCAAACTCAATGAATTCAATGGCAGAAGTCTTAGGTATTGCCTTACCTGGTAATGGTACAATTCCAGCGGTTAAAGCTGATCGGGTTCGTTTAGCAAAAGCTGCGGGTAAAGCAGTCATGAAAATGGTAGAAGAAGATATTAGACCTTCTGATATTCTTACAGAAAAAGCTTTCGAAAATGCAATTGCAATTGATATGGCATTAGGCTGTTCTACAAATACAGCTTTACATCTGCCGGCAATTGCTCATGAAGCAGGAATCGATATTCCATTAGAAAAATTTAATGAAGTAAGTGATAGAGTACCACATATCTGTAGTTTAACTCCAGCCGGTTTAAACCACATGGAAAACTTAAATCAGGCAGGTGGAGTTCATGCAGTAATCAAAGAACTAACAAAGGCAGACCTGATTAATCTTGATGTACAGACTGTAACAGGTGGGACACTGGGAGAAAATCTAGAAGCAATCACTTATGTTAACCATGATATAATACGTCCTCTGGACAATCCTTATCACGAAAGAGGTGGATTAGCCATCTTAAAGGGTAATATTGCCCCAGATGGTTCTGTCGTAAAAAGGGCAGCAGTTGCAGATAAGATGAAAGAACTGCGCGGTCCAGCCAGGATCTACGAATCAGAAGAAGAAGCGATTGCAGCTATTACAAATGAGGAAATAAAACCTGGTGATGTAGTAGTAATCAGAAATGAAGGACCAAAGGGTGGACCTGGAATGAGAGAAATGTTATCACCAACTTCAGCTTTAGCTGGAATGGGTTTAGATGACAGTGTAGCTCTGATAACTGATGGAAGATTCTCAGGTGCAACCAAAGGTGCAGCTATCGGCCATGTATCTCCAGAAGCAGCTGCAGGTGGTCCAATTGCAGCACTTAAAGAAGGAGATATTATTCATATAGATATAGATAAATTTATTTTGGAAGTTGAACTCTCTGAAGAAGAACTAGCTGAGAGAATGAAAGATGTTGAACCTTATCTACCAGATGTAAGCGGCTATTTAAAAAGATATGCTAAACTTGTTGGATCAGCTGCAAAGGGTGCTGTTTTAGATTAAAAAGCCTGTTTTTGAGATTTAAACAGCATTTAATTACTTAAATAATAATTAATTTAAAATATTTAGTTATTGAGATTGATTATTGTTTTAGAATCTAGTATAGTAAGGAATAAGATGAAAATAGTTACAAAACTATTGAAAATCCAATTATGTGAACTAAAAAAACAAATAAAGATGGAGTTTTAACATTATCAAGTAGTAGAGAAGGGTTGGCTTCATTTAAGATGTTTAATAAATAACAGCTTTGTAAAAATAAAGCTAAAAAGAAATCACAACTAAAAACTTAAGTTTAGGAACTTAGAACTTTTCATTTGTAAATATATTCCTATTATTCTTGAGATTATCTATCTAAATTATAGATTAGTTGTTTAAAAATTATTAAATTATCTTAGATTAATTTCTGCCCTGGATATCTTTATTCAGGGCTATTTTTGTTTAAAATTTTAAATTTAGAGTGGTTTTAGAGTGAGCAATCAGATTTAAAAGTTTTAGTTTTCAAAATTACCTGGAGGTGAATCGATGCCAAAAATGAATGGTGGACAAATAATAATCGAATCTCTTAAGAAAGAAAATGTTGATGTAGTCTTTGGTTATCCTGGGGGAGCTGTTATAAACCTATATGATGCTTTATACAGTTCAGATATTAAGCACTATCTGGGACGCCATGAGCAGGGTGTTGTGCATGCAGCTGATGGTTATGCGAGAAGCAGTGGAAAAGTAGGTGTCTGTATTGCTACATCTGGACCAGGAGGAACAAATCTGGTAACCGGACTTGCAAATGCACACATGGATTCTGTACCACTGGTTGCTTTTACTGGACAGGTACCCAGCTCTTTAATAGGAAAAGATGCTTTTCAGGAAGCAGATATTACCGGTATTTCATTACCGATAACCAAACATAATTTTTTGGTAACAGATATTAAAGAATTAGCAAAGACAATTAAAGAGGCATTCTATATTGCTAGAACCGGAAGACCAGGACCTGTACTCATTGATCTCGCAAAAGATGTAACACAGGCAGAAATGGATTTCGAATATCCTGATAAGGTAAATCTGCCAGGCTATAAGCCGACTTTTGAAGGTCATAAACTGCAGATCAACAAAGCAGCTAAAAAGATCAATGAAGCAAAAAAACCGCTGCTCTATGTTGGTGGTGGAGCTGTAATTTCGGGTGCTGATAAAGAAATTATAGAACTTGTAGAGAAGGCAAAAATACCGATAACCACAACTTTGATGGGTCTTGGTATTTATCCAGAAGATAGGGATTTAGCATTAGAAATGCTGGGCATGCATGGAACTCAATATGCTAATCTTGCCACTACAGAAACAGATCTCTTAATCGCAGTTGGAGCCCGTTTTGATGATAGGGTTACAGGTAAATTAGAGGAATTTGCTTCAAGTGCAGAAATCATTCAGATTGATATTGATCCAGCTGAAATCGGCAAAAATGTTTCTGTAGATATTCCGATTGTTGGCGATGTAAAAAGAGTCATTAAAGAACTGCTGCCATATATAGAAGAAAAAGAAATGGGAGAATGGCAGGAATATGTGCTAGATCTTAAAAAACGCTATCCACTAAAATATGAAGATGATGGTTCTGAAACAATCAAACCTCAATATATTATGGAAGAGATCGATAAATACACCAAAGGTGATGCAACAATAGTTACTGAAGTAGGCCAGCATCAGATGTGGGCTGCTCAGTATCACAAATATCAAAAGCCGCGCCAGTTTATCACCTCAGGTGGACTGGGAACAATGGGTTATGGTCTCCCGGCCGCAATTGGCGCTCAGATCGGTCAGCCTGATGAAAAGGTAGTATTGATTGCAGGTGATGGAAGTATTCAGATGAATATTCAGGAACTAGGCACTGCTGCCGCATATAATATTCCGATTAAAGTAGTTATTTTTAACAATAATTACCTCGGTATGGTGCGTCAGTGGCAGGAGTTTTTCTTTGAAAAAAGATATGCTTCAACCAAAATACCCGCACCAGACTTTGTTAAGATGGCAGATTCCTATGGAATTTGGGGGAGAAGGATTGATAAGAAGAGCGACCTAGATAAAGCACTTAGAGAGGCAATGGAACACGATGGACCGGCTGTATTGGATATTCACATACCACAGGAAGAGAATGTTTACCCGATGGTTCCAGCAGGTGCTGGATTAAAAGATATGATTGAGGGGGAAAAATAATGACACATATATTATCCGTTTCTGTTCTTAATAAACCAGGTGTACTAACAAGAATTGCAGGACTATTCAGCCGCCGTAACTTTAATATAGAAAGCCTAAATGTTGGTAAAACTGAAAATCCTGAAATATCCAGGATGACAATTGTAGTTAATGGTGATGAGAAAACCCTCGAGCAGGTTCAAAAACAGCTGCATAAGCTGATAAATGTTTTAAAGATCAAAGAACTTGACCAGAATCAGATAGTTGAGCGGGATTTAATCTTAATTAGAGTTAAGTGTACCCGCAAACAGCGTTCTGAGATTATTCAAATTGCAGATACATTTAGAGCACAGATCGTTGATGTGGCACCAGACAGCTTGATGATAGAGGCTACTGGTACTGAAGATAAATTAGAAGCACTTACAGAACTTCTGCGCGACTTTGGTATCGCAGAATTTGTAAGAACTGGTATTGTTGCCTTAAGTAGAGGCCAGGTTTCAGAGAGATAAATTTCTTTGTTTTTAATAGAATTAGTTTTTAAATATAACATAAAAAGGGGATAGATTATAATGGTAGAAATGTATTATGATAAAGATGCTGATCTAAAGTACTTAGAGGACAAAGTTGTTGCAGTAATAGGTTATGGAAGTCAGGGCCATGCTCAGGCACAGAACCTAAAAGATAGTGGAGTAAACACAATCATAGGTCTCAGAGAAGAAAGCAGCAGTTGGCCTATAGCAGAAGAAGATGGTTTTGAAGTATATACAACAGCAGAAGCAGCTGCAAAAGCTGATGTTATTCAGATTTTAATTCCTGATATCAAACAGGCTTCAGTATTTAAAAATGACATAGAGCCCAATCTTGAAGAAGGAAATGCACTCGTATTTTCACATGGATTTAATATTCACTATGATCAGATTGTTCCTCAGGCTGATGTAGACGTATTTATGGTAGCTCCCAAGAGTCCGGGTCACCTTGTGAGAAGACTCTATGTAGATGGAAAGGGAGTTCCAGGCTTATTAGCTGTATATCAGGATTATACCGGTAATGCATACAATTATGGTTTAGCTTATGCTAAGGGTATTGGCTGTACACATGCAGGAGTTATCGAAACAACATTTAGAGAAGAAACAGAAACCGACCTCTTTGGTGAGCAGGCTGTTTTATGTGGTGGAACAACCTCACTTGTAAAGGCTGGATTCGAAACATTAGTAGAAGCCGGCTATCAGCCAGAAATCGCCTATTTTGAGGTTTTAAATGAACTAAAATTAATAGTAGATTTAATGTTTGAAGGTGGTATATCCACAATGCGCGATTCCATTAGTGATACAGCGCAGTATGGAGATCTAGTCGTGGGACCAAAAGTAGTTGATAGTCATGTTAAAGAAAACATGCAGAAAGCTCTCAAAGACATTCAAACTGGAGAATTTGCCCGCAATTGGATACTCGAAAATCAGGCTAACAGACCTGTATTTAACTCTTTAACTGAAAAAGATGAAGATTCACTGATAGAAGAAGTTGGAGCAAGATTGAGAAAGATGATGTCATGGATTGACTAATAAGGATGGTGAAGTTTAATGGCAAGTATAAAAATATTTGATACAACATTAAGAGATGGGGAACAGTCACCTGGTGTGACCCTGATTCCCGAAGAAAAATTAGCGATTGCCAAACAGTTAGAAAAAATGAAAGTTAATGTTATAGAAGCGGGTTTTCCGATTTCATCAGATGGAGACTTTAATGCAGTAAAAATGGTTGCAGAAAATATACATGATGTAGAGGTAGCTGCCCTGGCAAGATGTAATAAAAAGGATATAGACAGAGCCTGGGAAGCACTGAAGGATGCTGCAAAGCCGCGGATTCATGTCTTTATTGCAACTTCTCCGATTCATCTTGAACATAAGCTTAAGATGAACCAGGAAGAAGTGCTGCAGAAGGCAGTTGAAGGTGTAAAACATGCAAAACAGTATACAGATAATGTAGAATTTTCTGCAGAAGATGCAGCCCGCACAGATGTAGATTTTCTGGCTGAGGTTTTTGAAGCTGTGATCGATGCAGGAGCAAAGGTGATCAATGTTCCAGATACAGTAGGCTATATTGTTCCTACAGAATATGGTAATTTGATCAAAGAAATCAGAGAAAAAACTCCTAATATTGATCAGGCAGAAATAAGTGTGCACTGCCACAATGATCTCGGTCTTGCAGTTGCAAATTCACTTGCTGCTGTAGAAAATGGAGCTACTCAGGTAGAGGTATCTGTTAATGGTATTGGAGAGAGAGCCGGTAATGCAGCTCTGGAAGAGATAGTAATGGCTCTTTATACAAGACAGGATTACTATGATCTTGATGTAACTCAGGATACAACACAGATTTCTAGATTAAGCAAACTGGTTTCTAATTCAACCGGAATGTGTATCCAGCCAAATAAAGCGATTGTTGGAGCAAATGCTTTTTCACATGAAGCCGGAATCCACCAGGATGGAGTAATCAAAGAGAGAACAACATACGAAATCATGGATTCTAAGACAATTGGTTTAGATCACAATAAACTAGTACTTGGGAAACACTCAGGTCGTCATGCACTGCGTGATTTCTTAGAAAAGTATGATTATGAGCTTGATGATGAAACATTTGAGAGCTTTTTCAGACGCTTTAAAGATCTAGCAGATAAAAAGAAAAATATCGGTAATGCAGATATTTTTGCACTCTTAGATAATGAACTCTATGATTATGAAAAAATATATGAGTTAGAATATATTTCTGTGCTTACCGGCAAAGGACTGCTGCCAACTGCTACAGTAAGGCTTAAAAAGGATGAAGAGATTATCCAGTCAGCTGCCTGTAATGGTGATGGACCTGTAGATGCAATATTCCAAACCATCGATGAACTGACAGGTATGGAGAATATTAAGCTGGTTTCATATAAGATCGATGCTGTAACAGAGGGTAAAGATGCCCTTGGTGAGGCATTTATTGCAGCAGAAATAGATGGCAAAATCTATACAGGTCACTGTTCAGAAACAGATATCACAGAGGCCAGTGCAATCGCATATCTTAATGCAATCAATAAATATCTAGTTTATAACAGATAAGATAGATCATACAAATCAAATATAACTGCAGGGTCCTAAAGAGAAATATTTTCTTCAGGCTCTGCAGTATCTGTAATAGTTATCAATAAAAATAGAAGAGATTAAAGCTGAAAATTTACTTGAGTTTTAGATTATAGTCAATTATATAAAGTGATTTTTATCATATAAAATTATAAGAATAAATAAGGAGTTGATTGTTCGATGGGAATGACAATGATCGAAAAAATCATTGCCGCTCATACAGATTATGATGAGCTTAAACCGGGCCAGATCGTAAATGCAAAAGTTGATATGGTCTTAGGAAATGACATTACAACCCCGGTTGCAATTGAAGAGTTTAACAAGATAGGTGTAGACACAGTTTTTGATAAAGATAGAGTAGTAATTGTTCCAGATCATTTTTCTCCAAGTAAAGATATTAAGGCTGCCGAGCAGATTAAGATGATCAGAGAATTCTCTCATAAACATGAGCTGACAAATTTCTTTGAAATCGGTCAGATGGGAATAGAACATGTTTTACTTCCCGAAAAAGGTCTGGCACTTCCTGGAGAAATTATCATCGGAGCAGATTCGCATACATGTACTTATGGAGCACTTGGTGCTTTAGGAACAGGGGTTGGAAGTACTGATATGGCAGCTGCCATGGCAACAGGTAAAGCCTGGTTTAAAGTTCCCCCTACAATTAAATTTGTATATACTGGAGAATTACAGCCCTGGGTTAGTGGTAAAGATTTAATCCTCTACACAATCGGTAAAATTGGTGTAGATGGAGCTCTCTACAAGGCTATGGAGTTTACTGGAGAGGTTATCTCTAATCTATCTCTTGCAGGCAGAATGACAATGTCCAATATGGCAATCGAAGCTGGTGGAAAAGCCGGTCTGATTGCAGCAGATGAAAAAACAGAAGCATACTTAAAAGATAGAGCAGTAAGAGATTACACTATCTATAATAGTGATGAAGATGCAGAATATGAAGAAGTAATAGAAATCGATGTAAGTGAGATCGAGCCTCAGATTGCTTTCCCGAGTCTGCCTGAAAACACAAAAGGTTTAAGTGAGGTTGGCGAGGTTAAGATTGATCAGGCAGTAATTGGTTCCTGTACTAACGGCCGTCTCGAAGACTTGAGAGAAGCTGCAAAGGTGCTTGAGTTTAACAAAGTACATCCAAATGTACGCTGCCTTGTTTTCCCTGGTACTCAGGAAATCTACAAGCAGGCGATGAAAGAAGGAATTATCGAGATTTTTATTAATGCCGGTGTGGCAGTAAGTACTCCTACATGTGGACCATGTCTTGGTGGACATATGGGTATCCTGGCTGATGGAGAAAAAGCTATTTCTACTACAAACCGCAACTTTGTTGGCCGCATGGGTTCAACAGGTAGTGAAGTATATTTATCAAGTCCAGCAGTCGCAGCAGCTACAGCAGTTAAGGGATATATCGCTGGTCCAGAGGAGGTAATGAAATAATGAAATTAAAAGGAAAAGTATTTAAATATGGAGATAATGTAGATACAGATGTAATTATTCCTGCTCGTTATTTAAATTCTTCTGATCCAGAAAATCTTGCAGCTCACTGTATGGAAGATATCGATGAAAACTTTGCTGATCAGGTAGAAGAAGGGGATATCATTGTTGGTGGTAAAAACTTCGGCTCAGGTAGTTCTAGAGAACACGCTCCTTTAGCTATCAAATATGCGGGAGTATCCTGTGTTGTTGCAGAAAGTTTTGCGAGAATTTTTTACCGCAACTCAATTAATATCGGTCTTCCTATCCTGGAATGTCCAGAAGCAGTAAAAAATACTGAAGCTGGAGATCAGTTAGAAGTTGATATTGATAAGGGAGTCGTTAAGAACCTGCGCACAGGAGAGAGCTTTGAAGCAGAGCCATTCCCTCCATTTATGCAGGAGATTATCAAAGATGGCGGTTTAATAGCACATATTAAAAAGGTGGAGATATAGAATGAGTAATATTGCCTATATACCTGGAGATGGAATTGGGGAAGAAGTAACCAGACAGGGTATTAAGGTTTTAGATTATTTTAATGATGCATATGATTTAGGTTTAAAATTCGAAAAATTTGACCTTGGTGCAGAAAGATATCTAAAAACCGGAGAAGTATTACCCGATGATGTACTAAACAAGCTGGAAACATTTGATGCAATTTACCTTGGTGCTGTTGGTGACCCGAGAGTAAAACCGGGTATTTTAGAAAAAGGATTATTACTAAAAATCCGCTTTTATTTTGATCAGTATGTTAATTTACGTCCGGTAAAATTATATAAAAAAGAATTTTGTCCACTTAAAGATAAAGGTATTAAGGATATTGATTTTACAGTAGTTAGAGAAAATACCGAGGGGATTTATGCAGGTATCGGTGGTTTTCTGAAAAAAGATACTCCAGATGAAGTAGCAACTCAGGAGATGATTTCTACCCGTAAAGGTGTAGATAGAATTATCAAATATGCTTTTGAGTATGCACAGGAATTTGGTAGAGAACCCAAACTGACTGTCTGTGATAAAAGCAATGTATTAACTTATGCACATGATCTCTGGCAGCGTTCTTTTAAAGAAATGGGTAAAAACTACCCAGATGTTAAACAGAATCATTATCTTGTTGATGCTATAACCATGAAAATGGTGCGCAATCCAGAGATATTTGACATAATAGTAACCTGTAACATTTTTGGTGATATAATAACTGACCTTGGTGCTGAAATTCAGGGTGGTATGGGTCTTGCGGTATCTGGAAATATTAATCCAGACAGTATTTCGATGTTCGAGCCTGTCCACGGAAGTGCTCCAGATATTGCCGGTCAAAACATTGCCAATCCTTTAGCCTCTGTACTTGCAGCTGGGATGATGCTGCAGCAGCTCGGTTACGGTAATTTATCACCTAAAATTGAGGCAGCTGTTAAAGATGCACTGGCTAATGACATGTTAACATGTGATTGTGGTGGTGACCTCAGTACAGATGAAGTAGGAGATTATTTAGTAGATAGCATTAAATCTAATGAGGAAGGTGAGAATGATGCAGAGTGGGATTAACAACTTATGATACAACTTTAAGAGATGGTTCACAGGGTGAAGGAGTTTCTTTATCACTTGACGACAAGCTGAGAATCACAAGACAGTTAGACCGTTTTGGCATTGACTTTATTGAAGGTGGCTGGCCTGGCTCAAATCCTAAGGATGAAGCATATTTTAGAGAGGTCCAGAACATGGAGCTGGAACATGCTGAAGTAACAGCATTTAGTTCAACCAGAAGGCCAAATGTAAAAGCTTCTGAAGATCCTAATATCGGTAAATTAGTTAACTCAGGAGTTAATTATGTAACTATTTTTGGGAAAAGCTGGGATTTACATGTAACAGATGCATTAAAAACTAGCCTTGAAGAAAATTTGAATATGATAAAAGATACAATTACTTATCTGCGTTCAAATGATATGAAAGTAATTTATGATGCTGAACACTTCTTTGATGGCTATAAAAATAATGCAGAATATGCTGTTAAGTCACTTAAAGCAGCAGCAGATGCGGGGGCAGAAATTCTGGTACTTGCTGATACTAATGGTGGAACTCTTCCTTCAGAAATTAAAAAAATCATGCGGGAAATCAAAGCTGATTTTGATACACCATTCGGTATTCATGCCCATAATGATGGTGCAATGGCTGTCGCAAATTCTATTGCAGCTTATGAAGAAGGAGCAGTACAGTTCCAGGGTACAGTTGGTGGACTTGGAGAACGCTGTGGTAACGCGGATCTCTGCAGTATAATACCAACACTACAGCTTAAATATGGTGAAAAACTGGTTACAGATCAGCAGTTAAAACAGCTTAAACCACTATATTTCTTTGTTACAGAAACTGCAAATCTGATTCCAAAAAATAATATGCCATATGTAGGTAAAAGTGCTTTTACACATAAGGGTGGAATCCACGTAAGTGCAGTTAGAAAAAATCCACATACTTATGAACACATTACTCCAGAACTGGTCGGTAATGAACGAAGAGTGCTTGTTTCTGAACTTGCAGGTAAAAGCAATTTAAGATATAAGCTGAAAGAAATTGGCTTCAATCTTGATGATTTCTCTAATGAAATGATTAGAAAATTAATTAAGAAGGTTAAAAAGTTAGAAAATAAGGGTTATCAATTTGAAGGGGCAGAGGCTTCATTGATTCTGCTTGCATTTAGAGAATTTAAAGATTATAAGCCATTCTTTGAAATTGAAGATTTTAGAACCAACAGCATTAACCGTGAAAACGAGACATTTTCGGAAGCTGTCGTTAAAATGAAGGTTGATGGAGAAAAAGTTCACATTGCAGCAGATGGAGATGGACCTGTTAATGCACTTGATAACTGTTTCCGTAAGGCACTTGTATCTTTTTATCCAGAAATAACAGAAACAAAGCTAATTGATTACAAAGTGCGTGTTTTAAACGGAAATGATGGTACTGCTGCTAAAGTAAGAGTACTCATAGAAACAGCAGACCTGGAAAAATCCTGGACAACTGTTGGTGTTTCCACAAATATTATCCAGGCTTCATGGGATGCTCTAATTGACAGTATCGAATACTGGCTTCTTATCGAAGATGAAGTTGTATTTTAATTTAAAAAAAGCATTATTTTGATACTGGTCTGATCCATAAATATTTTATAAAATTATTTTCATAAACAAAACTATATAAATTTATAGGGTCAGATTTATAATTAAATATTTGCACATAATTAAGGCAGCTGGAGTTAATTCTCTGGTTGTCT
>CAZYRX010000044.1:10463-17436 GCA_964649895.1 uncultured Halanaerobium sp. | reverse complement strand
CGGTACCCTAGATATTTTATTGGCAAACATCAACTGATAGTAAGAAAAGTTGCTGACACCAATATTTTTTACCATACCTCTGTCATGAAGAACTGACATCGCATTTAATGTTTCTCTAAGCGAAATTGTAGGGTTGGGCCAGTGGATCAAATAAAGGTCTAGATATGAAGTCCCCAGATTTAAAAGTGACTGCTCTGCTGATTCAATTACATTTTCATAATTCAGATTTGCAGGCAGAACTTTTGAAGTAATGAAAAGATCTTCTCTGTTATAATCTTTGATGACTCTGCCTATTCCTTCTTCATTTTTATAACCTTCAGCTGTATCAATATGATTATACCCTGCTTCTAATGCTGTTCTGACAGGTTCTTCAACATCTTCCTCAGCAATATCCCAGGTTCCAAAACCAATTTTCGGAATACCGTCACCATTTTCTAAACTTATCTCTGGAATCATATAAAATCACTCCTTTTTGAAAAATGACTTTAAAGTGAATTATATTAAATCAGATAACGAAATCTTCTAAATTAAGAATATGAATTATTAGAGCAAATGTCAAACTCAAATCGAGTATCAAGCAAAAATGCAAAAAATATAAAAGTCATCAAACTTAAAATTAAATATCCGCTGTGAATCTGGCAACATTCTGTCCCTCAAAATATTCCCAGTCACCTGTAACACCTTCTTTGAGTGCTCCAATTTCGAGATGGAGCATTGCAATACCACAATCCAACCTTTTTGTCTTTCTAGGATCTGCATTTTTCCCTTTCAAAAGTACTCTTATTGTATTATCTTCTACTCTAAAACGCCACGGCTGTCTGTTCATTGCTGAAGGAGCCAGTCTGGCCGTTTCCAATGCAGTCATTACCCACTCAGGCCATTCCGAATCAATTTCATTTAAAACAAGTTCTTCAAGTGGAAGTCTCTTCTTGCTGCTCACTACTGCTTTGAGAATCCTCTCAGAAATAGTAGGCTTTTCTTCTGGATAACCAAGAGGTGAAACTGCATATATTTTTTCAGTATCTTTTAAGTTCAAATCGGAATCAACTTCATTTTGATCAAAGGTACCAGATATCCAGCAGGTGCCGAGTCCCAGGCTGGTTGCTTCTAAGATCACAGATTCTCCTATATAACCGAGCTTTTCTTCAGAATGTTCAACCTCAGGATCAGCTATAAAGGCAATATAAGTAGGGGCACCAGAAACTTTGCCATAGTTCCCAACAACACCAGTAAAAACCTCTTCAACATCCTTTTTAATCAGCTGAATCCTTACACCAGAAAATTCATCATTTACATCATCAATATAAGACTGCAGCTTTTTTATCTTTCTTTTTTCAATTAATTTGTGATGGTACTGCCTCCTAGAAGTTCTTTTTTTTACAGCACTGTACCACTTTTCTGCTGGTATATTCATTAGCGACCACTCCTGTATTTATCTTTGTATATAAATTTATCATAAAATTAATATTAGAACAATTAAATTCTTAACAATTTTATTAATATAGTAAATTAAGATTTATTTAAAATATCCTGCCACCAGTCTCTATTGTCAAGATACCATTTAACCACAGTTTTAATCCCAGCTTTAAAGCTGACTATCGGCTCCCAGTCGAGTTCTCTCGACATTTTACTGTAATCAACAGCATATCTTAGATCATGACCTGGTCTATCTTCAACAAAAGTAATTAATGACTCTGGTTTGTTTAACTCACGCAAAATTAATTTTACAACTTCGATATTTCTTTTTTCAGAGCCCCCACCTAGATTATATACTTCTCCGGGCTTTCCTTTATGAAGTATTAAATCAAGGGCTTTACAGTGATCTTCAACATAAAGCCAGTCTCTGATGTTTTTACCTTCCCCATATACAGGCAATTTTTCGTTATTAAGTGCTTTTGCAATCATGAGTGGAATTAACTTTTCCGGCAGCTGATATGGCCCATAATTGTTGGAAGACCTCGAAATAGAAATAGGCAGATTATAAGTTCTTTGGTATGCATGAGCTAAAAGATCAGCTGAAGCTTTTGATGCTGAATAAGGTGAAGAAGTTTTTAGTAATGTATTTTCAGTAAATTTAAGTTCAGGCTTATCTAAAGGAAGCTCTCCATATACCTCATCTGTTGAAACTTGATGAAATCTTTTTATATTATATTTCCTGGCAGCATCCATTAATACCTGAGTTCCCAGAATATTAGTTTCTAAAAATGCAGAAGGATTTTTTATTGAATTATCTACATGTGATTCTGCAGCAAAATTAACTACAATATCAAAATTTTCTTTTTTAAAAAGTTGGTCAACAAGTAGCCTATCCCGAATATCTCCTCTTATAAAGTTAAAATTAGGATGAGAGAATAATTCTTTTATAGTACTTTTGTGGCCTGCATAGGTCAATAAATCTAGACAAAGAATTTCATAATGCGGGTATCTATCCAGCATGTAATATATAAAATTGCTGCCAATAAAACCTGCCCCACCTGTAACAAGTAATTTCATAGAAAAACCTCTTTCTTATATTTTTTAAATTAATTTATAAATTCTTGATTATTATTGGGATATTTCATCTATTAGTTAATAAAGCTTCCTTAAATAATTATATCAAGCAGCTGAACAGCAACTTCAAAAATGATTATTTCAAAAAAAAGTAAAAATCTTAATATCACAGCAAAAGACCCTCTCGGTTAAGAGAGAGTCTCCATTTTAGTAATTTTACTTTGTCTTAATCTTTTTAAATTCTTCAGTTTGTTTTCTAATAGCTGTTTCGGTTGGAAGTCTTTCAATACTTGAAGCACCGAAGAAACCAACAACATTTTCTGTATTTTCTAGAACATATTTTGCATCATCAGGCATTGCTATTGGTCCACCATGACAAATAACCATAACATCAGGATTAACACTCTTACCAGCATCAGCAATTCTCTGTACCTTTTTAGCACTTTCTTCTAAAGTCAATGCTGTCTCTGCACCAATACTGCCGCTTGTAGTAAGTCCCATGTGAGCAACTAATACATCAGCACCTGCTTCAGCCATTGCCTTGGCATCTTCTTCACTGAATACATAGGGAGCTGTGAACATATCAAGCTCATGTGCTTTACGGATCATTTCAACTTCCAGGTCATAACCCATACCTGTTTCTTCAAGGTTCTGTCTGAAGACACCATCAATCAAACCAACTGTTGGGAAGTTCTGAACCCCAGAAAAACCCATGTCTTTTAATTTTGCTAAAAATTTATCCATCAATCTAAATGGATCAGTTCCGCAAACACCAGCAAGCACCGGTGTTTCTTTTGCTACAGGAAGTACTTCATCTGCCATTTCAACAACTATACCATTCGCATCACCATAAGGGAGCAGTCCAGCCAGTGAACCACGACCTGCCATTCTGTAGCGGCCAGAATTATAAATAATGATTAAATCTACTCCACCTTTTTGTGCAAATTTTGCAGAAATACCAGTTCCAGCTCCTGCACCAACAACACTATTACCTTTCTCAATCTCTTTCTGAAGTTTCTCTCTTACTTCTGCACGTGTAAATGCCATAAATTTATTCCTCCCCGAAATTTAATTAATAATTTTTAAAACTACACTATTTAAATAACTTTAATTTAAATAACTTTAATCATTTTCAATTAATTCAATCAGTTTTTTAGCAATAGCTACAGCATATTCTTCATCATTAATATGCATATCTTTTTCTATCAATTCAACTTTATCTTGATCAATATTTTCTCTCAAAGTATCGAAAAGAACCTTATCTTCTTCTGCTCCATAAAAAGGCTGACCCTCTGCATCAATCATCGAAACTCCTTTGAGAGGTAAGAAAAGAGTAGTTTTCCCCTCAGCCATATTCAATTTTTTAGCTATAATCTCTGCTAATTTTCTATTTTCTTCAACATTTGTTCTCATTAGTGTTACAGTAGGATTGTGCTTATATAAATTTCTATCTTTAAACTGTTCTGGAACAGAATCCATTGGGCCAAAATTAACCATATCAAGCGCACCTGTAGAAACAACCTGAGGTACACCTTTTTTCCCTGCTGCTTCAAGTCGATCTGGACCAGCTGATAATACTCCGCCAACTAATTCATCACAAAGTTCGGTTGTTGTTAAATCAAGTACTCCTGTGATAAAACCTTCTTTAACCAGATTCTCCATGGCTCTTCCACCAGTACCTGTTGCATGGAATACCAAAACTTCATAACCATTTTCTTCGAGATATTCTCTCGCTTTTTCCACACAAGGAGTTGTAACTCCAAACATAGTTGCAGCGATAAGTGGTCTTTTCTCCTTTGGTTCCGGTTTTTTACCTTTGACCATCCCAGCTACTGCAAAAGCTGCATTTGCCAAAATATTTGAAGATAGGCTGTTAACTCCCAGAATATCAACAACTGAATACATCATTGTAATATCTTTTGTACCAACATAAGGCCGGGTATCACCTGAGGCGAGAGTAGAAACCATTACTTTTGGAATGCCCACAGGCAGTCTTTTCATTGCAGTTGTTCCAATTGTAGTTCCTGCAGAACCGCCGAGACTAATTATTCCAGCTACTTCTCCTTCTTCAAAAAGTTCCTCAACAACAACCGCTGCACCTTCAGACATAACTTCCATAGAATGCCCGCGATCAGCAGCTTCAATCAGTTTTTTTATTGATTCTCCAACCGCTTCTGCAACTACACTCCGCTCAACATCTGGTCTAAAAAATGGCTCACCCATTACACCGGCATCAATGACGATTGTTTCTAAGCCTTCACCTTCAATTATGTCTTTAACATATTTAAACTCTTCTCCTTTAGTGTCCAGAGTACCGACAATAGCTACTTTACTCAAAAAAATCCCCCCTTCAAAAGTCTGATCTTCTCAACCTATATTAAATGCATTAATCATACCAAAAACAAGATTCCACTGCCAAAATAGCTAATTTTCTGTATTTTTAGATAATTAGCCGCAGTTTATTACCGATTTTACCTGCTTCAAAAGCTAATTTAGATCTCTCAAAATTAGCTTTGCTAAAACAAAAACTGAATAATTATCTTTTGTGTAATTACTTGCACAAAAGATTAGTGATAATAATATTTTAAATCATTTTGTGAGTAAATAATTACACAGTTATATTATATTAAATTTTTTCATCTTATTATAGAGGGTCTTTCTACTTATATCTAAAAAATCTGCTGTCTGAGTTTTATTCCAGCTATTATCCTCAAGAGCGTTAATAATTATCTGTTTTTCATAGATTGCTAAATGTTTAGCTAAATTTTCCGGAATATTCTTAGCTGCCTCTTCCTCGATTTTATCTGAATAACTTTGAAAATTCTGCGGCAGGTTTTCTACGCGAATCACGTTATCTTCTGCTAATATTGCAGCTCTCTCAATAGTATTTTTAAGTTCCCGTACATTACCAGGCCAGTTATATTCCATCAAAATATCGAAAACAGCTGATTCAATTTTTAAAATATCAATCGAAAATTTATCCTTTATCTGATCAATGAAACTATTGACCAATAAGGGAATATCTTCTTTGTGTTTTCTAAGTGGAGGTGTGTTAATCGAAACCACATTCAGCCGATAAAATAGATCCTCCCGAAATTTACCTTCTGCTACTGCCTGCCTGAGGTCAATATTTGTTGCAGAAATGATGCGAACATCTACCTTGATGGTTTTATTGCTGCCGACCCGTTCAAACTCCTCTTCCTGAAGTACTCTTAAGAGTTTTGCCTGCAGATTAATATCTATTTCACCAACCTCATCCAAAAACAATGTGCCTCCATCTGCCAGTTCAAACTTTCCTATTCTCTGTTTATCTGCTCCAGTAAATGAACCTTTTTCATGTCCAAATAATTCACTTTCAAGAAGATTTTCAGGAATTGTAGCACAGTTTATTTTGACAAAAGCCTTCTCTGAACGCTGGCTGCTGTAGTGAAGTGCCCTGGTCACCAGCTCCTTACCTGTTCCACTTTCACCAGCAACCAAAACATTAACATTTTTATTTGCCACCTTATCGATTAAATCATACATCTCCTGCATAATTTTACTGTGCCCAACAATAGTATCAAAACTTTTTTTCTTAAGCAGCTCTTCTTTTAATTTTGCATTTTCTTCCTGCAGCTTATAATAATTTTTGAAACTACTGACCGTATCTTTGATGCTGATCTCAACTGGAATTCGTTCAAAAGTTGAGCCACCTATATAGCCTAATGTATCTGTGGCTTTGTAAAATTCACTGACCTTTGCAGGATCTTTGATATTACCACCACCATAAATCATGTGTAATATTTTAGGATTAACTTCTTCGGCAGCAGAAAATATCTTCTGCACCAGATCAATATTTTCACTTATATTCTCTCTGTTTTTAATACCCTTTTCTCCACCAGAAGTCCAGCCCAGATGTGCACAGATGATATCAACATCTACCTCTGCCATAGCTCTCGCCTGTTCTTCATTAAAAACAAAAGCTATTGTGAATAAACCTCTCTCTGCTGCTTTTGCCATAAATTCAACTTCTCTATCAAATCCAAGCTGGTTCGCCTCTAAGGCTTTCCTGTACTGTCCGTCAATCAATCCCACTGTAGGAAAATTATTAACTCCAACAAAACCTGCTTCAACTATCTCGGCAAGCAGAGATTCATCAGTTTTAGTAATATCTGAGGCAAAAGCACCAAAAATAACCGGGTTATTTTTAACCCTCGGCAAAATTTCTTTTGCAGCAAAATCAAGATTCATATCATTGCTGTTGCCGAAAGGGAGCATACATCCCATTGACGATACACCTGAATTTCTGAACTGACCTGCACTAAGTGCGAGTATAAAATCAGCCCCACCTTCTGCAACCTGTTTTGCCGATAAACCGCTTCCAACCGCTACTCCTATTACTGGACTATTTTCTCTAATACTTTTCTCAATCCTTGACTTGATATCCATATTTCACTGCTCCTTATCAATATTAAAAATATTTAATAAAGATTAGTTCTTCTAA
>CAZYRX010000044.1:0-10363 GCA_964649895.1 uncultured Halanaerobium sp. | reverse complement strand
AAAATATATTTATCTTTTTCGATAGTATTTAACCAATTTTTTATTTCTTTTTCTTTCACTTGATCTGAAACAAATTCATTATTAGAAAAATTAATTACAACTGCATCGAAATCTGATTCACGTATCACAGACTTCAATTTATCTATTTGATGATTTTCAATTAAATCTTTATCTATCTCAATACTATTAGCCACAGCTTTTTCTTCTATCTCTTTAAGATAATCTTTAGCATTATCATAATATATATCAACAACTGAATCTTCTACATCACTTGCAACCTTATCACCTAAAAAACCAACTTCTGAGGTTAAGTGAGAAAAAAGTTTTGGTACACCTTTAAGCATAACAGCTCTGACAAATAATCTATCTCCACTGTTCAATTTATTTAAAAGAAAACTATTCAAATTTTCTAATCCAGCATAGCTAAATAAAACTAACAGATATTTTTTCATCATTTACCTCCATTTTCAGCTCTAATTTAAATAGCTAGTATTATATTTCTACTTAAATAGAGATTGTTGTGAATATCTCTATCTCTTGTGATATTATGTATTCTATTACTATAATTTACATCTATATTATTATCGAAATAATTTGTTTCTTAGTTTATTTTAAACTACAGAAGTAAAAAAATCAATTAAAAAGCTGAAGTCCAACCAGAGGCCAGTAATATTTAAAAACAAGTACATAGATAATCCAGCCTATTATTTTAATTACAGCCCCCCATTTTAGTGCATCTTCAACCTTAAAATAACCTGAAGAAAAAGCTATCGCATTTGGTGGAGTTCCCATCGGCAGCAGAAAAGCCAGACCACCAGAAAGTGCAACAGATAAAGTTACAATTACAGGATTAAAATTATATGCTTCTGCAGCACTAAAAGCAAAAGGTAAAATTACCGCTACTGAAGCTACATTACTCACTCCCTCAGTCATTATAGAAGTAAAAATTGCCAGGATAACCATAAAAACAAATGGAGCCAGTTCTAGGGGAGCGAAAATAGTATCTGCCATCCAGGCTGTGACACCTGTTTCTACTAGTGAAGAAGCAACAACTACCGCCCCACCGTACATCAAAATAACTCCCCAGTTAACATATTCTTCTACTTCCTGCCAGGTAACAACTCTAAAAGCAACAATCAATACTCCCCCTAAAATAGATGTAATTGCTATATGAATAAATGATGACAAAAATAACCAGCTGAACAGCACAACTACTAGAATGAATATAAGTTTTTTTTCGGCAGTGCTTAATTTACCTTTTTTCACCTGACTCTTTTTAATTTTTTCCAGAGATTTGGAAGTGTCTTTAATGTCTATTTTAACAAAAAATTTAATTATAAATGCAAATACCAGCAGCATAGCTAGAGAAATCGGCCAGCTGTATTTAATCCATTCAAAAAATCCAATTGACATCCCATAATGTTTATCCAGAAGTCCTACAGCTAGCAAGTTTCTTGCTCCTCCAAGATAGGTAGTGATTCCACCAATTACAGCTCCCCAGGCCATTGTTAAAAAAAGCATTTTACCGTAATTGCTTTCAAGTGGTTTTAAATCAAGACTTACAGCTATCTCAAGAACTATTGGAAAAAGCATTGCTGCTACAGCGTGCTCAGGCATAATACATGATAGAAAAGCTGATGCAAATAAGATGCCGACCAGCAGCTTAACAGGACTGTGATCGCTAAAAGTAATAATCTTAAAACCGATACGTGAACCAAGATTTGTCTGATATATGCCAGCAGCTATGATCAAAGCTCCTAATATAAAAAAGATAGCACTGCTTCCAAATAAAGAAAATGTCTGCTCTATGCTCATCACATTAAGCAGAGGCAGTAGGGCAATAGCGGCTAATGAAGTAATAGCAAGTGGAAAAATATGAGTTATCCAAAAACTAAGAATCAGAACAAAAACAGCAAGCGCACGCTGGCCCTCTCCACTCAATCCCTCCATTGATGGCAGAAATATAAGTAAGAAGAATATTATTATACCAATTGCTAAAATTATATATTTAAAATTTTTGAACATAATATCATCCTTTGCTTAATAATTCTATATTTCCAGAAAAAGCCCCTTCAAAACTGAAGAGGCTTTAGAACTACTAATATAATTATAATACTTTAGCTTAGTAAAAACAAATGATTTATAATATTTTGAAATATTTTTTCTAAAATATCTGATTAGCCTGGCAGCAATTCTTCTAGTTGCATTCAAACTTAAAAAATGATATTCTGACATAAATTAATAAGTGTCTAAAGGAGGCTTAATTATGCTAGATAATTCTTTTACTTTTGCAAATACACCTAAAATAATCTTTGAGACTGGCAGTTTTCAAAAACTACCTGAAATTATAGCAAATTATGGAGAAAAAACTTTAATTGTTACAGGTGGTTCTTCATTATATAATTCAGGTCGTTTTGATGAATTAAGTGAAGGTTTGAAAGATTATTCTATCTCCTTTTCTACTGTTAGGGTAACAGAAGAACCTTCCCCTAATTTAATTGATGAAATTGCTGAAAAATATCGCGGAAAGAACATAAATTCTGTCACAGCAATTGGCGGTGGTAGTGTCATGGATACTGGTAAAGCTATCTCTGCAATGTTAACCCAAGCAGATTCTGTGATGAAATATCTAGAAGTGGTGGGAGAGGGAAAAGAACATCCAGGAAACAAAGTACCTTTTATTGCTGTTCCGACAACTTCAGGAACAGGAAGTGAAGCTACAAAAAATGCTGTCTTAAGTAATGTTGGAAAAGATGGTTTCAAAAAATCCCTGCGTCATGATAATTTTATTCCTAATATTGCACTTTTAGATCCAAATCTAACTATCTCTTGTCCAGCAAGTATAACTGCAGCTAGTGGACTTGATGCAATTACTCAATTATTAGGATCTTATACATCTACTAATGCTTCTCCTATGACTGATTCATTAGCATTAAATGCTCTTAAATATGCAGGAGAGTCCTTAATCCCTGCGGCTGCAGATAAAGGAGATAACCCACAAGTAAGAGCAGGTATGGCTTATGCCTCTTTAATCTCAGGAATTACTCTTGCTAATGCTGGTCTAGGTATTGTCCATGGACTTGCTTCAGCTGTTGGGGGCTATTTTGATATCCCTCATGGTGTAGTCTGTGGTACTTTATTGGCTGAGGCTGTTAAGTTGAATATTGAATTATTAAGAAAAGAGAATAATTATTTCTATTTAAAGAAGTATGCTAAGGCTGGTGCTGTGCTCTCAGGTAAAAGCAGTATTGATATTAACAACAATAAGAGTATCGAACACTATTGTGATCTATTAATCGAAACTCTTGAAGATTGGACTACCAAATTAAATATTTCTCGTCTGGGAGAGTATGGAGTTAGCGAAAATGATTTAGATAAAATTATTAAAAAGGGCGGCAATAAGAACAATCCTGTCCAGCTGGATAATGCACAGATTAAAAAATTACTTAAAGCAAGATTATAAAAAGATTTAAACAAGTAAACCGGGCTATAATTACTGGCCCGGTTTTTACTATTATATATTTTCTATACAAGCTTAAAGAGGGCGTAAGATAGTATATTCTCCCTCTTTATTTTTAATCTGGTAAGGAGCAATTAGAAATCCAAGATTATTAAATTTACTGTCAAAACCAAAAACCTTATCAATCTCCAGTTTTCTGCAGACAGCAAAAGAAGTACAGTCAGTAAAAGTAAGCATATATTCTTCATAATTTGCAAATATTTTATCTGCTTCTTTAATGTCTTCTTCAGTAATCAGATATGTCTTTAAGCTGCCGATTTTTTCAGCTTCTTTCCAGATGTCCATAGCTCTGAGAGCAATCTTATGGCCGGCTAAATATTTAAGTAGAGTAATAGTTTCCGACTTCACATAATTAGAAGTAATTATCTGGGTACTGCTTTTAAGCAGCACTTTGAGATATTCAGCTGCTTTTTCATGGTTTTTATCATCTTCATTCATACAGGCCATCCAGGCTCCGGTATCTACAAAAATTTTATCCATTTATACCCTCTCCATAAAGATACTCATCATAAGTTTTGCTTTCTTTTTTCTTTGATTCACCTTTTTTTATAAGACCTAACATTTTAAAAAGAGGATCCTGAACATCATCAATATCTTTCTCTTCTAAATATTCTGCTAGTGCGTTTCTTATAATTTCAGCCTGAGAAACATTTTCTATCTCTGCAAGCCTTTTAGTCTTTAAATCTATCTCCTCTGTAAGATAAATCTGTTTCCTGATCATTTATTCTTCCTCCCAGTATAATGTATAATGATAATTTAATTATACATTATACATTATAAAAACACAAGGGTTTCAGAAGCCAGATACATGTCTAAATTTATCGGTATTTGTTGGTACCAGGTACATGTCTATACCTGTCTAATCATGTCAAATTATCTAATATTATCAATTAGACTTTTGTAATGCTTAAATATATTTTCTCTAAGACAGTAGCAGACCCGTGGGCCATCTATTCTCCCTTCAATCCAACCTGAATCCTTCAGAACCTTCAGGTGTTGAGATACTGTAGATTGAGCTATCGGAAGCTGATCCACAATATTTCCTACCATACACTGCTGACAGCGCCCATCTTCCTGGAGACCAGCCAAAATTTTAATTATTCTTATCCGATGGGGATGGCTCAGTGCCTTTGATAACTCTGCCAATTCATTTAAAAGTAATTCTTCTTTAGTATTTCCCATCAATTGAACCTCCCCGGAGCAAGCAGACAATAACTTCTATAACCTATTTGTAAAATTAACAGTAACTTCCACATGAGCACTTAACAAGTATTTTATCAGCCTTGATAGAAGCAGAATAAATATAGTCAGAGACTTTAATTTCTGAAGACCAGGGCTCAACTATTTCTTCACTATTATTTTTTCTTTCTATAACAATATTTTTAAACCCTTGATTATTCAAAATAGCCAATAGTTTTTCCCTCTTAATACTGCCTGTAACACAGCTGCTGTAATTACTTAAATCTTCTTCTATTTCCTGAGGGAAATCTTTTGATCTTAGTATATCAGAAATTGCCAATCTTCCACCATTTTTCAAAACTCTTTTTGCTTCACTGAAAACCTTTGGTTTATCTGTAGATAAATTTATCACACAATTAGAAATTATAACATCAACACTATTGTCAGGTAGAGGAATATCTTCGATTTCTCCAATAATAAATTCGACATTGTTAATGTTATTTTTTTCAGCATTCTCTCGTGCCTTTTTGACCATATCTTCTGTCATATCAACACCATAGACTTTTCCGCTCTCTCCAACACGTCGGGAAGCTAAAAATGCATCAAACCCTGCTCCAGAGCCTAAGTCGAGAACAACTTCTCCTTCTTTAAGGTCTGCGATAGCTCCTGGATTGCCGCAGCCAAGTCCGTAATTTGCTTCACCAAGTTCTGAGTCAAATTCCTCACTGCTGTAGCCTATTTTTTCAGCAATTTCTTTAGCCTTTAATGATTCTTCTTCACTATCACCACAGCATGAACTAGCACAGCAGCCTACCTTTTCTCCTGATTGGTTGACAACTGCCGCATAATTTTCTTTTACTTTTTGCTTTATTTGCTCTTCATTATTTTTCATATTTATCAACTCCTGCTCAATATTATAACATACTAATCGCTTATCGTAAATAGGCGATTAAAGAAAAATATTATATTTTATCGAAATTTCTTGGTACCAGGTACATAGCGAATATTGTTTAAATTTGTTGGTACCAGGTACATAAAGTACTTATCTGAAAAAATAATAAAATATCCTGATTACAATATTGAGTATCACACTCACAAGGATCATTGTAGTAATTGGAAGGTATAAGGTGAAGTTCTCCCTTTCTATTTTAATATCTCCCGGCAGATTGCCCAGCCAAGAAAAATAATTTCCAGAGAGAAAAAAGAGGGCTCCAAATATAATTAAAATAAATCCGAGGATAAGCATTACTAAACCAACATTTTTAAATTCCATAATTAATCAATCCTTAGCAATAAATTATTAATAGAAAAGATGGAGCTGTTTTAGAAATTTAATTGATTTAATCTGTTCTTTCTTCCATCATTTTAAGTATATCTTTAGAAAATATTAGTATCCTGTCAATTTCTTTCTCTATAATATTTTCTACAATTTCTAGGTTCAACCTCTGATACTCATCAACAGCAATGTTTCTAAATCCCACCATAGCTTTAAGTCTTTCTGCTGTTTTAGTGTCAATTATTTTTTGATTAGCTAAAATATCAAATCCATCTCTACTTGACTAAGGTATTCCAAGCTGCAGTTCTGCAGTCAAATGCATAGCTATATCAATCGCAGCCTCAGCCAGCCGTTGAATATTTAAAATGATAGAATCCTGTTTTGTTAAATTCTTTAAATTATCAGGATTTTCATCATATTCTTCATTTATCCTCTTTACGCATCTTTTAATAATCTGATATTTATTTACCAGTATATCATCCATAATTATAAACTCCCCTGCATTTTTTGAATTAACTGCTAAATAAATTATATTATAGATCCATCTAAAGAACAACTCTATTGATATTCCAAAAGCTCCTGAATATCTTCCCAGGTTATTGCTTCAATCGGGTTAACATTATCTTCGATAATATTGTCAAAAACATTCTGCTTTTTCTTCTGCAGTTTCAGCATTTTCTCTTCAACTGTGCCTCTGGTGATCAGCTTGTAGACCATGACTCGATTCTCCTGACCCAAACGGTGAGCCCTGTCTGCTGCCTGTCTTTCCACCATCGGATTCCACCAAGGATCGACATGGATAACCATATCAGCAGATGTCAGGTTTAAACCCACACCACCGGCCTTGAGGCTGATTAAAAACACTTTTATTTCTGGATTATTATTAAATTCATTTACCCTTTCCATTCTGTTTCTGGTGCTGCCGTCCAAATACTGATAATTGATCTTCTGTCTGTCAAAACTCTTCTTGACCAGCTTCAGCATCTTTACAAACTGACTAAAAACAATTATTTTCCGGCCGCTGTTGATAGCATCACTGACAAGCTCAAGCAGAGCATCAAGTTTACCTGAACTACTTTCTAGACCTTTTTCATCAAGTACAAGAGCAGGATGATTGCAGATCTGCCGCAGTTTTGTCAGGGCTGCCAGCACATTGATCCGAGATCGGTTAAAACCTTTTTCATTTACAGTATCCAAAAGTTTTCCCTTAACCTCATCCAGCACCAACTTATAGCTGTCCTCCTGCAGCTGAGTCATACTAACAGAGTGGACGTTGATAATTTTTTCCGGCAGCTCCTTGAGCACTTCTTCTTTGCGCCTCCTTAAAATAAAGGGGGCCACCCGCTCTTTCAGCTGTTCCATCTTTTCCTGATCATTATTTTTGTTGATCGGAAGCAGATAATTTTTATTGAAATAATTGTAATTACCGAGATAACCGGGCATCAAATAATCAAAAATGGACCAGAGCTCAGCAACCGAATTCTCAAGTGGAGTACCGGTGAGTGCAAGCCGTGATTCAGCAGTGATTTCCTTTACCGCCTGAGCCCTTTGGGTTTTGTGATTTTTAATATGCTGTGCTTCATCAAGTATTGAGAGAGAAAATTTGAACTCTTCATTATTTAACTTATCTATATCACGGCTGAGAATCGAATAAGATGTTATTATCAGATCATATTTAGAGAATTCAGGCCGCATCTCATCTCTTTCTTCTGGTGTGCCATAATAGACGAGTGAGCTCAAGTTATCAAAAAACTTATCTGCCTCTTCCTGCCAGTTATATATCAATGTACGTGGACAGACAACCAGAGCTGGTCGTTCAGGTGATAGCCCTTTGAGCAGTGTCAGCATCTGCAGGGTTTTACCAAGCCCCATATCATCAGCCAGGATTCCACCAAAGTGATATTTATGAAGAAAGTTCAGCCAGTAATAACCGTTTTTTTGGTAATCACGCATCACCTCACTGACCTCTTCAGGCAGCTTTTTTTCTTTTACTGCTTTATCCTCTGTGATATCCTCCTTCAGCTGATTATAGACTCGGCTGCCTGCAAAATTGATTCCAGCCTCTTCTGCCAGGTTAAAATAATACAAGAGATTGTGGTAGGCAGAGCGAAACTTATCATCTTCAGTTGTTTCACTGTGCTCGATTATCTGCTTTAAGTTTTCTTCCTTTTCGCCACTCTCGAGGACGAAAAAATTATTATCTATTTTAAGATAGGCCTCTCCAGATTTATTATAGGAGATCATCTCAAGCAGTTCCTGTCTGCTGAAAGTTCTGCCACCTAGGTTATAGCTTACTTTAAAATCAAACCAGTTGATTCCCTCACCATCATCAACCTCGATGATCGGTTCTAGTTCAATCTCCTTGACCTCGATCTCATCAAATTCACCACTCGTTATTAATTCCCACTCTTCTGGAATGTGAATCAGGCCATCAGTGATAAACTGCTGAATATCAGCTTGATCTTTGATCATAAAACCGTCCGGTCTTACCATAAAATTATATTCTTCTAAATAATTAATAACCTTCTCAAAAGCCTTATTGTTGCGGCTGGACCAGAGCCTTGGATTATCCTGATGCTGTGTGTAAAGATTGCTTTCTGTATCCAGGCCCAGAATTTCTGTATTATGATATTCAGCTCCTGCAAACTTAACATCAAGCTGTGCAATAATCTGATCATTTTGGTAGTCGAGCTTCAGCTTAACGTTGGGGTCTTCTTTAATCAGCTCATAGTTTTTTAAGTTATCAGCAATTTTGAGATCAATATTCTTCTCCAGTACAGGCAGTACTTCAAAAAGAAATTCTCCCCTTTTATGTTCTGGAATTGTTATCTGTCCTGGCAGCTGATCAAAACCTGATAAATCAAGATAGTGAACCTTATCATCGATCACTGTCCAGCTGCAGTCAGCATCATCAGAAGTATATATTTGATAGTCATCTGCTTTTATCTCAAATTCAGCCTTATCTAAATTTCCTCTGACTAATATTTCAGGTTTTAATGTTTTCCCCTTTTTCGCCTTTTTTAGAGTCTCAGCCAGTATAACTTCCTTTTTCTCGATCAACTTCAGCAAAAAGTTGAAGTTTTCCTTGTTTTTTGTCAGCAGCAGTGAATTTTCACTCCTACCGCGTGACTTTTCAAGATGATTAAGCTCTTCAAGCAGCTTTAGTTCATCTCCATAAAAATTATCTGTTAAAATATCATTGTAATATAAGTTATAGATTTCTCCATTTAAACCATCAATAATATCATTTAAGAGAAAATCTGTCAGCTGATCTGAATCGATACTCAATTTAAAGTTGCGCAGGCTCTGGTCAATCAGCCCTTTAAGCTCATAGCTCAGCTTGTCTATTTGATCCTGATTATAGTTCTGGCTTAAATCGAGGAGTTTTTGATAATTTTTGTTCAGCGAATAATCTGTTTTGATTTTTGGATAATCTTCAGTTAAGAATTTATGGAATACAGCTACCTCATGTTTGCAGAATTCTTCCCAATCATAGGGACAGCTGCAGCTGCTCTCGAGATGAATTTCATCATCATTAATTATCTCTATGGTAGAATCCAGCTTATAATTTCTGCTTCCGGAAACTACCGATTTGATCTGATAAATTTGATCTTCAACTTCTTTAATATGATATTTTTCAATACGGTTTCTGTTATAATAATTTATACCGCGCCTATATATTTTTGGAGATACATGAGTTCTAATAATATCTGCATCAATCATTTTTTTCAGCTCCTACTATAGTAATCATGATTAGCTTAACTGGTACATATATTTTCTCTTATTACTAATAATAACGCTAAATGGTGCTTAATTCAATCAAAATTTGGTGGGTCGAAAATTGTTGGTACCAGGTACCAACAATTATTGACATTAATCGTACTGTGTTATAATAGATAATGAGAGGGGAGTGAACTGCTTTGAAAAAATATTTTTTTGCTGCATTTATTTTTCTGCTTATTTTTTTCAGTATTTTTCATCTTTCAGAAGAGATCAGCAGAAACAGCATGGTTAAAGTTTTTGTGGTCGATTCAGAAATCGACACTTCTTTTTTAAACAGCCCACTACCTCGGCTGCAGAGAGAAAGTTCTCACGGGAGCAGAACAGCTGCTCTGGTTAGAAATATTACAGGAACAGAAATCATCCCTCTCTCGATCGAAAATTTTTTGAGGGCCCCTTCTAAAGAAGGTTATCTTGAAGCCTTAAAGACAATTCAGAGATATAAAGAGGAGCATCCAGAACAAAAAATCCTTGTTAATATCAGCCTCGGATTCAGCGACAGGGAATTTCAGGAAGATCTGATCAGGGATTTAAGTTCTGAGAAGCTGCTGATCATTGCTGCTGCCGGAAATGATAATCGTGAAGGGGGTTCTTATCCTGCCTATTTT
>CAZYRX010000043.1:0-19311 GCA_964649895.1 uncultured Halanaerobium sp. | reverse complement strand
ATGAACCTGAAGTTCCACTACTACCTGAGCTACCAGAAGTTCCACTACTACCTGAACTACCAGAAGTTCCACTGCTACCAGAACTACCAGAAGTTCCACTACTACCTGATGAACCTGAAGTTCCACTAGTTCCCGAACTACCAGAAGTTCCACTACTACCTGATGAACCATCTTCACCTAATCCAATAGCATTACTTGGATTAAGAATATAATCTAAAACATCTTGAACACTATCTCCAACATAAACATAACATTCCAAATACCCAGCTAATGTAGATGCTGAACTAGTAGGCATATTATAATTTATATCAAAGTTGTCTTCAGAAGTTATAACTCCAGCAAAATTATCTAAAAACCAATCTTCCGAAGATCCAGGAGGAATAACGGTTCCATCTAAATCTTTAAGAATAGGAACCCATGAATCACCAAAAGATTTTCCAATAATCCAATGAACATTATCTCCATCAAAACCACTAACATAATTACCACCAGTAATAGGATTAATATAATTCAATAATTCATGACCAGTAGGTATCTTTACTAAATATGATTTGTCATTAGAAGATGTATCTGGATACAATTCTAAAGGGCCTGCCTTACCTGTTTTACATACTATAATAGACGAAGTATTATTAACAGGAGCAGTAGAGGGAATATTCTCCCCTATAATCTCTGAAGCAGTAATAACTATCTGAGAAGCAATTACTTCATTAACTGGATCTTTTGGCGAACCACCTTCATCTTGGATCTCACCTGTATGAGTAAGTCTCAATATCCTTTTAAAAGCAGCTCTTGAAAATGTTTCTTGATTAAAACCCATAAAAACTCATTATAAAAAAGTACACTCTATACTATTAATTGTTCCTACCCAACTAGAAGAAGCAGTTATTTTAATTACAATAGCATTACCAGAATCAGCAGTAGATTTTCCTCCAATTGTCACCCCCCAATCTGTTGGAATAGTATCTCCAAAACTTGCATAATAAGCACCTATATCTGTATCAACTGTATATGCTGTTACCATATCTTTCCATTCAACATTAGAACTTCCATCAACTGTAGTATTAGGAGCAAGAATCTCACAAGCAACATTATTTCCTGATAAGCTTCCAATATTACTTGCCTCAACAAAAGTAGTATTAGTTACATTAAAATTAAAATTAAAATTTTGACGAGAAGAAGAATCATAAAAATATCTTAAATAAACTCTCTCTCCACTTGCCGAACTATAATTAGGATTACCATTATAAGCATAAGTAATTGAACCTCCATCAGAGGTATTTCTAAAATCTCCATTAGAAACATTATTATCTGAAGTATTAGTAGGATAACTTAATCTATCATTACATTCTAATAAACCATCATTATGACCAGCATCTACTCCAACTAAACTTTCCGTAGAATCCCAAGTATAAGCAGCAGGTCCATTACCAGAGCCACTCCCATAATTAGTATCTGTTATATCTAAATCAGAAGTCAATCGATAACCCTCTGCCCTAAAACTTTCGCTATTATTATCTTCTCCTCCAGCTCCTGAAATTAAATCATCCATTAAAATATTAGTTATACTAACTGAACTACTATTTAAATCTGATTGAACAGTCCTGTTAACCCTGGTAATATTAGAAATATCATCATTTAATAATCTTATATTACTACTAACAGTAAAGGTTCTATCTGTTACAACTGTTTGCTGTAATTCATTACCATTTGTTGGATCAAAACTTAAATTAGATATTGATCCATTTGTTTCTGTAAAAGTTATAGCAGAATTTGTTATATAAGTATTTCTTTGACCATTATCTATAGTAATGTCATAATCTGCTGTACCTCCAGTATAATATCTAACTCCAGATAAATAGGAAGAACCTGTCATAATAAGATTGTCAAAAACAATACCAGAAAAAGAAGTAGCTGTTGTATTCCCATCAACTACCCAATCTACGTAATTAGTTACAATATCCGAACCACTTATTGTATGAATTACTCTAGCATAGTTCCATCCTAATCTCATGTCCCCACTATCAACTCTATATGATCCAGTTCTATACTGAAATTGAGTAAAAGAATCTCCATTAGGAAATAAACAAGGTGAATGATCAGATATATCAAAACCACTCGTTCCTGTACCATCATCAACAGCACCAGCTGTTGATAAATCTATAGTTCTAAGAACTGAACCATTAACCTCTAATTTTAATTCTCCTTGATCCGCATTTCCGAAAGCATTAGCAGGATACGAAGGGTTAGGATTACCAGAATCGGCAGGAACATCTTCATTTAAAGTCCCAGTAACATCTGTAGAAGAATCAACAATACCAGCTCTATCTCCACTATCAACAAAAGTTCCATCAACTGAAACAGCAGGTCTGCTACCTATTCCGTCTACCCCATAATAAGTTGCTTCAGCAATAGGATGGGAAGAATCAAAACTTAAACTACCATCTACTCCATTGGTATCAATGTCTGTATCATCTAAATTGGGAGCTGGAGGAGGGGCCAAAGAGCTTAAAACTTCATTAACATCATCTAATGCACAAGAAGTTAGAGTATCAATTGTCCAACTAAATAAACCATCTGTCCAATCCCCATCACATGCCTGACCTAAAGGCAATTCATAAGCGGTAGTAGGAAAATTATGATTATGCAAATCATCAGCATAAAAAGATGGACCTCCAGTTAAGCCTATATACTCACTATAAGTTAAATGATAATATTCATCTACTTCTCCTCCTTGTAATCCTAATAAATCATTATGTATGGAAGTTCCACCACCGATAGATTCTCCATCAAAAGTAAGACCAGCACTATCTTCATCTAACCTAGAAAGAATATCTAATTGAGAGAATGTTACATGGTACATTTCATCATTACTTATATCTCCACCTTGCAAGCCATCCAAATCATTATGATTGCCACTTATACCTGATCCACTATGAGTATGTAATAAATCAGCATTACTCCCATCAGTAAGAGTATCATGTTGAGATTGAGTTAGGTGATAATATTCTCCTGATGTCCCTCCATCTAATCCTGTTAAATTATTGTGAATTTGAAAAGAATGAGTATGTAAACAATCAGCATTACTACCATCCATTAAAGTAATTAAATTAGCAGTAGTAACAACTCCATCACTTGTATCTATATGCTCTAAAAGAGTATGTTTTTCCTCATGAACTTTAGATACAGCTTCCTCAATAGTTGCTCCTGACGAAGTAATATCTGAAAGTTGATTAATACTACCTGACTTAAGAACATAATCACTAAGGTCAAGATCATTAGCTATTGCATCATTAATTAAACTATTTGCCTCAGAAGAGGTTATTAAATTATTATGAGTATGTAGGGAATCTGCATCTGATGATGAACCTCCTGTTAAAATACTCAGCCCTATATGGGTGTGATCTACTAAAGAAAAATCATCGTGACTATGTTGATAATCGCTTTCTAAGTATCTTTTACCCTTATTAACTCCAGAGCCTAGAATCTGATTATTACGATTTCTAATAATATCAGAAGTAGCCACATTCTCTGCTGTATTATTTCCAATAGTTAACAAGTCCACTGTTTCGTTAGGATCAACAGTATAAGGAGTAATAATATCGGATAGGGCTAATGGTTCATAATAATTATTTTTGACAATCCAAGTTTCTATTAATGCCATTTTTCCATTCTCTACAAACGCACTCTCTACTAACTTATATATTAATATTTCTAAATTATATTCTTAAAACCTTGTTTTTTTATAATATAGACATATAAAAAAAACCGTGACTTTAATCACGGTTTTTTAATTACTTATAGGCTAATTATACCATATACAAAGACTCTTTATTTGCTTTTGAATATTTCCTCATTCTTCTTAAAATTTTTAATCTTTGTTATATATTTATTATTCTTATTTCTCTAAAATAATCCTTTATTTTTTATTGTTTTTCACAGTAAATGATAGGCACTTTACAATCTAATTTTTTTCTACTAAGATTAAATAATTCTATTTCATCTTCTGTTAAAAAATCTCTAGATTCAAATGTTTTTACTTTAAAGCCATGTTTTTCTAATTTTTTACATATATCTATTCCATAAAATCTAACATGATTTTTTTGTCCAAAATATTTTTCTTTATCTTCTGGAGTTAATATGGAATTATCTTCAAAAGTATTATTCCCCTTTATTGGAACACTAATAATCCCCCAGCCACCGAAAGATAAAACCCTATAAAGTTCTTGCATAGCTTTATCATCATTCTCCACATGTTCCAAAATATGTGAACAAATAAAAACATCAAAACTCTTATCTTTATATTTAATATCTCTTATATCCATCTGTATATCACAATATTCATTTAATCCAGCTGTAATATATTTCTCTTTATATAATCTTTTAAAAATATAGCAAAAATAAAAAAATGGAGATAAATGCAAAATTCTACTTGAATTTTTTTTAAAAAGATCTGTTTTCTTAAATAGAAACATATAAAGCATTCTTAAACGATCAACAGAATAACATTTAGGACATCTTAAATGCTCATTTTTAAAGACTAAAAATTCATTAAAATTTAATTCAGACAAACATATCGGACAAATATTTTTATCTCTGCTTTTAGCTTTTTCAGCTATACTATTTAATAATTTTTCATTAAAATTCATCGTTTATGATACATCTATTCTTTATTTAAATTATTACTATACATTTCATTATAATCCTCATTATTATATCTATCATTAAAACTATCATATATAAACATATCAGGATTTTGATTACTAAAATCAACTGGAGTATATTTGTATCTTTCTTTATTATGAATATTTTTTTGTATTTGTTGCTTTGTTAAAAACATATTTTTCACGACTTCTCTTGTATAAGGAGGAACAAAGCCATATCTATCTCCTTTCTCTTCAAGAAATCTATCAATATATTTTGCTACAGTGCCAGGCTCTCTTTCTTCTCTTTCAAGTAAGGCTCTTCCTCCATTAGTCATTAAAGAATCAACATATCGAGTAAAACCTCTAAAAATAGATTCAGGATCATCTTTTTTTCTAGGATCTAAATTATCTATTGTTATAGCTCTTTCTACAGCGTTTGTAGATATATCATAATTATATCTTCTTCTAAATTCTCTAATAACCTGTTCAAATTTAAAATCATTTGGAGGTATTTCTTCAACAATCTCAGCTACATTCTGAGCTATTATCCTTTTTCTTTCTCTACTAAATGCTGGTAAATCATTTATTCCATTAGCTTTTAAAATTTTAGATACAAAATTAGGTTCAACTCCTAGAACATCTGCTATATCTTTAGGTCCAATACCTTTTATGCTGAAATCCTTTTTCATATCTTGATGTAATTTTTCAGTAGTATCTAAAATATTTTGAGTGTGCTTTTTTTCTAAATATTCATCTCTATCTTTTTTAGAGGGAAATTCTGTCTTTAGGATTTTAGCTATCAAAGGAGAAGGAATACCTAATCTTTCTGATATTTGTTTAGTAGAAGCTCCTGTTTCAAATAAATCAAAAACATCAAAAATATCACTTAAACTGACACCCTCAATTTCAGTACCGAATGATCTTCCATATTTTTCTTTTTGAAAAGATTTTTTAGCAGCTTTAGATAAAGCATATTGGTTATTAAGGTTTTGAAAGCCCTCTTTAATTTCTTCTGTAGAAAAATCATAATTTTCAGCTATAAGTTTATCTATAGCCCATGTTATTTCGTCTATTGTTGGAAGTTTTTGAGACTTCTTATACCAATTCATAACCTTATCCTTTATAATTTTATTTCTATCTCTTCATTCTTATCATTTTTAAAAACAATCTTATTAAAAATTATTTTTTTTCCTGAAAAAGTTTTATCTCCTGCATATTTCATTGCTTTGCCTTTCTTCAGATAAGCAATTGTACAATGAGCTTTATAATCATTAAAAGTTGTTTCAATATGTAAATGATCTTTTATTTTCTTATGAAGATCTTCTAAATCTTTACTCTTAACTTTAATTATAAGAGGTTCATGTTTGTCAGGGCTTTTAAAAAAACCTATATCTCTTAAAGTAGCTTTAATAGGTTTTTGATCTTTTAATAGAGCTTTTACTATCTTAACCTTATCAGTACATACCCCATATACTACAGTAATATGAGTATCTGTTTCTCTTCCAAAACCATCTTCATTATAAAGAATTTCATCAGGAACATTATCTTTTCCCCATTTCTGAATTTTAGAAGCATCATCTTTAGGAAGCCTTACAGCTATCCATCCTGAACACTTGTTCTTTTGTGCTTGTTTATACCAGTTCATAATATTATCCCTCAAAAACATCCCTACCAAGTAATTCATTGATAGATTCTTCTGTATCATAATCATAGTCTATATCTTCATCGGTATATTCCCAATCCCCTACAATATCTCTCACTTCATCATATATGGAAGGATCATATTTCGGAGTATAAGGATTAAATGCTTGATTTATATTATCTAAAAATCTCATTCCTTCTCCTGGAGAAAATTGAAGATCTATTCTTGTATTTAATATTTTATCACCTGAAGAGTTTTCTTCAGTAATACCATTATTCACATCAATATTTAAACTACTATAATTATTGAGATTTCTTTTTATTGTATTAATTTGTTGATTCGTTAATGGTGTGTTAGAATGTATAGATAATTCATTATTATTAGAATTAACTCTAACTGCTCCTGTTTCATTCATAAATCTATTCATTATTTTTGTACCAGCTGCATATTCACTAGGAGCAATACCAAAATCTTCTATCCATCCTATATTTCTATGGTCTAATAATCTGATATTTCCACCTTCACTAAAATTGATCATTGTTCCATCCTCTAGAATATATCCAGCATAATCAATGTTATCAGTTTCTCCATAATATTTAAGAGCTTCTTGCTCTAGTTGATTTTTTGTATTAATTTGAGCTTTTTTATACCAATTCATTTTGAACCTCAAAATTAGGAAATCTATTTACTAAATACGTTGATGCTTTAGCAATAAATTCCGAAGCTATAGAGTCTATTACCTGTTGCATCTGTTGATATTTATCTAATTCTCCTTTTTTTCTAAGCAATTTTTCAACAAAATTTGGAGAAGGTAATGTTTCATAAATATATTCTTTTATTACTTCAATTGGATCTCTTTTTTGAGAAATAGCTTTTCTATAGACACTTACAGAAAAAGCTTCAAGTTCGCTTTGTTGTAATAAATAATTTTTAAGATTATTTAAATATTCTTCTAATGTTTCTGGCCTTTCATATTTATAATAATCTCCAAAATCCATATTATTTTTTCTTGCTATAGCTTGTTGTCTAGCATGTTCTAATTCATGATTAATAGTTTCATATAATTCATAATAAAATTTTTCAAAAAATGATTTTAAATTATTATTTGATATTTTTGGATTTATGATAATTTTAATACCCATTATTCCAAAATTATTCATAGAACCACCAATATTAATATATTGTTCGTGAAGTTCTTTTGTATCAAAATTAACTATTACAGCAGATAAATTATCCCATAAAAAATTTTCATCTACTGCTTCTCCTAATATCTTTTTAAGCTCTGGAACTCCAAGATCATACTTTTCTTCGTTTATTCCGTTCTTTTTAAATCTTTCAAGAATATATTTTGTTAGCTTATTAGCAACTATTTGGTATTCATTTCTTCTTGCTATTTTATACCAATTCACTTATATGCTCCTAATTTGACTATTATCAAAAACTATATATATAACTTGGTTATTACCCCATGATGGTTTTTCAATAATAATTCCATCATAACCTAACGTTTGTTTTAAAACTTTATAAATATGCTCAGCATTCTTTCCCGATGCTTGTATTACTCCAGATATTAAATCGACATCATTATCCGAACCAGACATTTCTCCCTCTATAGCTGTTTGCAAAACATTTTCATATCCTTCATAATCAACCTCTCCCCAATTAGATAAATAATTCTCTCCTGTTGGATCTAAAGCTCTTAAAAAATTAGCAAATTCTTCTTCAGATATTGTAAGATTTGTAAAACTTAAAGGTTTATTAATTTCAAGTAAAACTTTCTTAATCATACCTCCGTCTGCATATCCTTCAGCAATATTTCTATCACTAGTAAAGTAAAAACCAAATCCTTCGCTAGTCCCATGAGTACCTAAATAATCATAAGAGAACTCTTCAAATTCCTTAGGAGAACCATGATACGCTATATAAGTTGATGCTTTTTTAAACCAATTCATAATATTATCTTTTTAAAAAAAAAGTAAAAACCTTTAAATAAAATCAGGACATAAAAAAAGCAGAGCCGAAACTCTGCTAAAAAATGGTAGTTAAGGATGAATGGTAAACTCTACAATACCGAACTCATTTAATTTTTAACCCTTACTTGACTAGCTCCATACGACTGTTTTATCTGTCGCTACCATAAAAATACATTATAATAAATTATTTTCGCTTTTCAACATTATTATTTATAATCATCTTTGTAATTGTTGAGTAGATTCTTGCTGCTGAACCTCATTAGGATAGGTGTGATTATTAATAATATCCATGTAATAAGCTCTTATCCTAAAAGCTTTATTACTACTCACCCCCTGCTTATTTTTTTCTCCAAACAAAAATAGGCTCTGTATGAAAAGTGTCTCCAACCTTCCTGCTGTAAGAACTATTAGCCAATCTCATATGATAAGTTTTTTCTAATTTCCAATCTTTTTTACAATAAGCACATAAATCATCAGCTATTTTGTATTTTTCTGTATTTTTAACATTCAATATTAAATAACCATCATTTTTTAAAATTCTTTTACTCTCATCTACTATTACCCATAAAAAATCATTTAACCACTTATTATAACTATTATAGTTATTGCAACTTTGATCTCTATTTTCTGAATATACTTCAACATTCCAATATGGAGGACTTGTAAATATTAAATCATATTTTTCTTCTATCCCTGGCATTGTTTCTTCTGCCATTCCCATATCAAACCTAAATCTATACTTATAAATTCTTTCACCTAAAACATCATATTGAGTAGAAAAAAAATTTGCCATCTTCATATTTCCGACCGCAGTTTTACCATTAGGATCTATGCCATGATATAATAAATTTTTATTAGAAGCAATACAACCTGCTAATCTACCACTATAACCAGCACAAGGATCAAGAACCTTTCCATTTTCAGGACAATAGTTGCTATAAATGAATTTAGATATAGTTGGTTTAAAATTAACTACTGATCTAACTCCATCTCTTGTTTTTAAAATTTTTCTCATTCCTGCATGATTAGGAATTTTCCCCAATTCTAACCACCTATTAATACAATCTTTTAATTTTTCATCATCTTTATAAGCATTATATGGACTAATCTCATTTGTTTGAGAATAATAAGCATCCATCATATGGGGATGAAAACTATTTACAAGATCTAAACCATTAAAATTCATTTGTAAATTATCATCTTCTAATAAAATATTTTTACTCTTTATGATCCTATCCATCCTATTTTCTTTTTGTTTGTCTGTAAGAAAAACATAAGGGAAACCATTTCTCCTATAATATTGAAAAAACATTTCTACAACCTGTTTTTTTATATTTACATCTCCATCCTGATAAATTTTTAACGTTTTTTTAAAATAATAAGTGCTATCAATATTTTCCCAATGAGAAAATGCTGCATGCCTTAAATAGTCACTAATTTTTCTATCAAATAAAGCAGACTTTATTTTAATAATATTACCTTCTATACCAGATACTCTTAAAATAATATTATCTTTCTTTTTATCTTTCTTTTTACTATTTTTATAAAATTTTATAAATGATTCTGCTATTTCTCTTTTTCTGTCTATCCTAAATCCAACCTTATTACAATAATCTAATGTATTTATAGTAAAAGTATAAGCTTCCTTATTAGAACGACTATTTGATACTACTTTTAATTCTCCTGTTTTTACTTTTAAGTCATTTAATATGTTTTTAAATTCTTCAGTCCATTTTGATATATTTTTAAAACCTACCCTATATCTAGCATATCCATCTGAAGCATCTACTTTTGTAATCCATCCATCAGAATCCATTATCCCTTGAGCAAAAGCTTTCTTAAATTCACTATTTTTATATATAAAAAAAGGTATTTTTGTTTTGCTTTTAGTTAAATCTTTTAAAAAAAATACTATTTTTTTAGAACAAATAACAAGTTGATAATAAGAAATCTTACCTCCCTTCTTAACTTCTTTTATCCTCCCTCCCTTATTAAATAACTCCTCCATAATTACCTGACATTTTTTACAATAATCATAATCCTCAGAAGTGATTGAAAATTGATAAGTATCTTTTCCTATATATAGACATCCATCACCTAAAAGAGATCCTATTAAATAAGAAAAATCTTTTGTATATACATTATTAAAATTATCAATATTAGTTATCATATCTACCTTTCTAAAATACAGTATTTAATTATATATAAAACATTTTCGCTTCTATATAATAATTCAACTAATTATAATAATTTCCTTCAATAAAATCCAAAAAAGTATATACTTTTTCAAAATATGATCATAAAAAAAGAGCAGGGCATTTCTACCCTACTCTTTCTTTTTTTCTAAAACACTTTTAAACTACTGTTTAAGAAGCATTTGCATCAGTCATAGTAATACGAGAGATAGAATAATCGTTAATTATAACGATACCAACTTCCTCGTAAATTACCCAACCCAATCTTAATTTCTTAGGATCGTCAGCAGGAAGTACTGTAATATCCTGACGGATAGGAAATGCTCCAACTGTTTCAGGGCTTGCTACGACAAGAACTGTATTGCTATCCATACGTGATGAAACGTGGATATCAGCAGTCCACAAGTGACCATAAAGACCAGTTGTGATAATTTCCCTTTGAGTTGCCTCATCGTAGAAATCCTTACCGAAAGTTCTTATGCTTGCATACTGGAAAGCATGAGTAACGATCTTAGCCGCTACAAGGTCATGCTGTTCAATCTGCTTAAATGCTTCATTCAACGCAGGAATTGTAAGAGTTCCGTAGTTAGTTATTTGCTGTGCTGCAGGGCAAGCTGTCAACAGAGCATTAAAGATGTTAGTATCTTCCTCTTTTTGAATTGCTTCCTTAGCTTTGATTTGAGCACGGTCTACAATGTAGAATCTACGTGCTTTAATCTCACTAAGACGAACTGTTGGGTTCGCTGCAATTTCAAAAGTTGGAACTAACACTTCTTCTGCTTCCTGAATCTGATCAGGTACAGCACCTCTACGAGAAACAACCCATGCGATTGCCGCTACATCACGTTCGTAACGAGCCAAAGCACCTTGTGGGAGTTCATCAACCATCAGAAGTTTTCTTCCTACTGCTTGATACTCAAGAGCTCTACGAATAGGCTCTACCATTGCCTGAGCAAGAGCAGTTCTACCTTCATCTGTTTCCAGAGCTTGAGCAATTACCATTTCTTTATCTTGGTCTGTTAAACCGTTTTTATCAAAAGCCATTTTATTCTCCTTGTTTTATTTTTATTTTTAGGTATTAATTAAAATCCTAAAATATAAATTAATATTTTTTTAACTGTTTCTTTGTAATCTTCTAATTATATACGAAGAACTACTGGAACATAATTACCTAAACTAATGCTACCAGCAGCAGTGTCTGTTCCAGGAACACCACTATCATACGCTTGATTAGCACCAACTGCTAAACCAACTTCATCATTATTAGCAACAGTAGCACCATCATCCCAATATCCAGCTGTAGCTGCACTAGGTCTTAGAAGTTCTCCTCCTGCAATATCTGCTGGAACATCTATAAGATCTTCACTAATCCAGAATTTTCCACCACCGTTATAAACAGTGATCTTCTGAGAAGCTGTGGTTTCATCATAAAAATCAGAAACTCTATTCTCTGTCCAACGACTTCCAGCTGTTCCAATCTGAGGTGATGCACCAAGTGTTACTTGATCTGAGTAAGCTGTTGTTTGACCTTCTGCAGCAAGTGCAGAATCACCAGCAATACCCAAAGCAGTCTTTTCTGCCGTATCAGCAGTAGGTGTAGGAACAACTCCTCCTGCTGCAAAACTAACCAACATTCCTGCACTAATAGCAGATGCTCCAACATCATACATATCAGCATTAACATGATATTCAACTATAAGGGCCATTTTGACTCTCCTTTACATTTAAAAATTTAATATTTTTACTTTTTGTAAGTTCTTCTCAATTGAGCCATTTCATCATTATCAGCATCTGTATTCTGTTTTCCAAGAGTAAAGAGTGATGATAATTTTGTTGTAATGTCATCTTGAGAATTTCTTACACTACTTGCCTCATTTATCTGTACGGATTGAGACATTCCGTCTGAAACAGTGTCAAGTCCTTTTTGAGCAAAGATGGCTTTCTCTATATCTTTGATTTGTGCAGGCTTATAAGCTTTCAACTCACTTATTTTAGTTGGAAGATCAGCAGGTTTAATCTGATTTGCTTGAAGCATTCTTCCTGCTACCCTTATAGCCTCGGACTCCGAATCGGTGCTACCGATTACTGTACCTTTATCTTTATTAGTTTTTTCACTATCTAATTCTTCTTTACCTTGTTGAGCATTACCTGTAAAAACATCAGGATGATCAGCAGGTGATTTAGGGGCTTTTTCAACAGTTTCCTTTTCATGCCCTATTACTGATTCTGTTGCACTTCCTTCCACATTATCAGGATCATCAGCAGTAAATTTCTCTTCATTACCAATAGTTCCACTATCAGAAATAGGTTGTATATCAGGATCTTTCGCTACAGGTTCTTTTGGTGCTAATTTTTTAGCGATCCTATCAGCAAGACTAGATATACCTGATTTGGAAGATCCGAATCCTCTCATATGACGTAAATCGTCATCAGCAGATGCTAGCTCTGTCTTACCTTGCCCTTTGTCACCTCCTGTATAAGTGTTTTCTCCACCACTTAATCCTACTTCATCTTCATGACCCATTGTAGCGTTGTCAGATGGAACCACAGGTTGAGGATCATCTTGAGGATTAAGATCAGTAGGTTCTTGTCCCATTGTAGCTCCATCCCTTGGAACAGCAGGTTTTTGAGGAGTTCTTATGGTTTCGTTTTCATGCCCCATTTGACTTCCACCTTCTCCCGCAGAATATGTCCCAATTTCGCTTGTGTCTTGTGCTTTCTGTTGAGAAATTTCTTTCTCTCCAGCAGTCTTATTTAAAGCATCAATTACGCTTGATAAATCCATTTGTGTTTTACCTACCTTCCCAACATTTCTTTCCATAACAAAGGCTTCAGTGTTATTTGTATGATCATTAATAATAAGTTTCGAGTTCTGTCCTGGAATTCCTTCTTCTTTTTCTACAATATCTGTTCCATTACCTTGTTCTTCTTCGAAACCTACTTCCATAGATTTCATTCCACCGCCTCCGCAGTCTTTTAAATCTTCAGGAGCAATTGATTCTTCTACAACCTCTTCGCTACCTAATGGTTGCTCTCCTAAATCATCTTCTAGAATATCAGGAGTTCCATCCATATCTAAATCTTCATGATGCTCTTCTTCCTCTGGGTTTTCACCTAATGCAGTATCTAATTTAGCATCAAGCTCTTCTACCATTTCCATAGGAAGCTCTAAAGTAACAGTTCCTCCTTCTACATCTTCTCCCATACCATTTTCTTCAAATGGATCAACTTCTTCTTCCTCAAAAACAGGAACATCAGGATCAGCATCAGGAACATTGTCATATGTATCATCTCCTGCTAATTCATCCGTAAAGAAATCTTCTCCTTCTCCCACAGCTATCTTTAAGGTAGAACAAACTTCTGCTGCTTGTCTTAATGAAAAACCTGAACGAACTTGATGAGTAATACATTCTTCATCCCCATCGCAATCCGACCATGCACCAGCAACTTTTATAGCTATCTTAGATGTGTAAACATCTGCTTTTTTAAGTCTATTACAAACTGATTCTGCAAGAGGCTTACCCTCATCAGGACCACTTAAGCATAAAGCATTTTTACCAAAGCGTCTTGCTAATTTTTCAATACATGATTCAATTGGGAACTTGTCTCCATATCCACCATATGCTAATTTATAATCATCAATAATAGAACCTTGTTTACTAGCAGTTTTGATAGTTTTCAAAGCTCCTGCTTGCTTAAGTTTTACAATTGTATTAACTTGGTCTTTGAGATCCATCTTATCAAAATCTGCTTCTGTCATTTTTATACTTGATAGAGCCTTTACAAATCTTTGTTTTGCTCTGTCACAAGATGGACAAACTGTGCTAGCTGTTTTTGGAAGCCATTCCCATTGACCATATACTTGCTTACCATCTTTCGAAGTCATAAATGCTACTTTATATTTCGTACCAGTATCAAGACACATGCGATTTCCATCGCCAAGATTAACTGTGTTAGGCTTTCCTGTTGCAGGGCTATAAGAACCAACTGTAAGTTTATTTTCAGCAACTTTTTTAACTGCTTCTGGTTTTAATTTAACAGTAGCTGCAAATTTAAGTTCTCTATCATTAGATATAGAAGCTGCCGCTGGTATTTCTCCCATTTCTTCTTCCATGCCTCCTGGAGCTTCTCCAGGAACTTCTTCTTCTGTAGGCATCTCATAACCCTCTCCTTCAAATCCTTCTTCAACTTCATCTTCTCCATCTTCATCTTCATCAGGAGTAAATCCTTGCCACTTAGTAACATTAACCTCTACTTTATAATTCATTTCAGAACTACAGTTTCCACATTTACCCTTTCCATCAAGAACATCAACATCATCACTACCACAAACAGGGCAAATAGATCCTGGTGGAAGCGGTTCTAATTCATCAGTTAGTTCATCCCCTTCTCCTTCTTCAAAGCCTGGTTCTTCTGTAAAACTTTCCATTGGAGGAGCTCCAACTCCTGGAGTCCCAGGCAATGTAGCACCTGCTCCTGGTTCTTGAGAAACACCTCCTTGTCCTCCCATTTCTCCACCCATCATTTGAGCAGTTTTTATTTCTTTCTTATTAGAAGCCGTTGCCATAGAAGTAGGATTTTTAAAATTACCTGTCATATCTTTTGTTTCTTCATCTGTTTTTTTGTCTTTCATATATTTCATATCTTTATCTTCTTCCTCTGTTCCTTCTATCTCTTCATCTTCTACTGCTTCTTCTTCCTCTTCTGGTATTTCATTTTCATCAAAAGGACATTCTTCTCCATTCATATCAGCCTCTATATCTTCAATAGGACCTTCAATGATATCTCCTATATCATCAGGAACAATTTCCTCTTCTGCTCCATCTTGAATATCTATAATTAATTCTCCCTGATCTCCAACTTGAACTTTAATAACTGCTGCCGCAACAGAGTCATCATCTATCATTTCTTGTGCATATTTTTTAATTCCATTAACAAAAGCAACTTTTTGAGTTATTGGAACTCCGATATCTTCCATTGTAGCTCTGATTTGATATTTACCATCTTCTGGTTTATCTAATTCTTTAATAGCAGATTCTAGTGAAGATTCCTTACTAATAGATTTTATATTAGCAACCTTATCCATTCTATTCTTAATTATAGAACTTACTTTATCCATCTGTTTTGAATTATTAATAACATGAGCTACTGTATCTATTAGATCTTCTGATTTTTGACCAAATTGTGCATTAGAAGCCATTGATAAAATCAAAGAATCCATATGAGAAATAGTTTTCTTAGAAGATGTTTTAGAAAAATAAGATGCATTTTGAGCTAGCAATTGTCTCTCCTCTTTCTTGTTAGGAAGAGAATTAAGAACTGATAAAAATGCTACCTTTGTTTTGTCTTCTTGATTATCATCAAGATATCGTAAGGTATGTTCAATTTCTGATGGAGATTTGCTGTATGTTGAAATCATATCTGCTATAACATTAGTTGCTGTTTTAACTAAAGATACAGAATAATCTTTATTAGCCCATCTCTTCAATCCTTCTGTCATAGAAATATTTCTTAACTGATCTTCTGTAATAGTCTCCACATCCCCTATAAATTTATGATTACTCAAAAGATCTCTAATTTGAGCTTGAGTAATTGACTCTGTATAATCTTCAGGAAGGTTCCCAGCTACATCCTTGCTAAAATCAGTCCATTGTTTTTCAGTAATGACTTCAGGGCAGTCATTATAATGAATAACTGCATCCCCTAAAGCACTTTGTGTTTTAAGTTGATCTTCTGTAGTTGTTTCATAAGTTCCCTTACGAACTTGAGGACTGTCTGATGTTGTATCATTACTTTTTTCTTCGCCTCCTATTTGCTGATTGCTCTCAGTGATCCCTTCATATGTTTCACTGGTTCTTGGATGGAGAGTTTCTTCTTCTTTTGAAAGCTGTTTTTCAGTAATCATTTCATGATTATCTGCACTAGCAGCAACTTTTGTTGTTTTATTTTCAGTAGCCATATCTACTCCTATTTCTAATTGATTTTTTATATTTTTATTTAAATTATAAATACTCTCATCCAGAGAGCTTACTTTATTAATTAAGTTTCTGCTTATCTTTAGAAAATCCTCTATTTTTTTTGAAGAATTTTTAGGCATAGTAACATTCCCCAATCCTCCTAAGTCGGAAGTCTGGCTTCCAGAAGGTGAAGTAGTAGATTTGGGAGTAGGTTGTTGAGGTTGTTGAGGTTGTTGCGTTGCCATTTGTTCTGAAGGAACACCCTCTGAAAATTGATCAGAAACTGCTGAAGTAACTCCACCATCTGCTCCTAAAGAAGGTGAAGGTAATGCTCCATACCCCATCTCTACTAATTCATCATAGAAATCTTGTATATCTGCCATAGCTTTTACTATTTGGCTAACATACTCCATAGAGACGCTTTCTTTTTGCTTCAACATGCTTTTGGTAACTTCTTCAAGTTCTTGCATACTATTCTTTAATGATTGAAGTTCTTTTATTCCTCCGAATTTAGCTACAAAGCCATTATCTTCTTCATTCAAATGAGCTTCTTTAATTAGGTTTCCTACTGTTTTATTAAAAGCAGTTATCTTATTTTCAACTTTAGGGGAATTAAGAACGCATCTTACTCCACAATCATGACAAGCGGGATTAACAACAAATGAATTTTCAATAAATTTCAAACCAAAATTATGTTCAAAGATCTGCTGATCAGCATGTTTTATAGTTTCTATGTTATTTTTAGTACTTCCACATATAGGACATTCCTCATCAGTATCAACAGGACTATTGTGATAAGAACATTTAATTTCACCTGTATATTTTCTATTTTTCCTATTTGAAACATGAGAACAATAGTCTTCTGCTGTATGGCTCTTATTATGACAAACTGAGCAAATACTGCTTTCTACAGAACATCCCATGCTAGTATTAGATACTGCTATATGATTAACGCAATATGTATGATCATCTTCTACCTCAATATCATAAACAGTACCATCATAATCAATCTCTTCTATACTTTTTATTCTTCTTAAGGTGTTGTTTTCTATATTATGCCATGAAGCAGGTTCTACTTGTGACTTTTCTGCTTTTTTGTATATTAACTTGTCTCTTAATATATCAGGAATCGTTGTTTTTCCAAAAGTTACTTCATGAACAGGCTTATATCCCCATCTCCCATTAGCCTCTGAAATAATTTTATAATTTGTTCTGACTCCAATTTTCTCTAAAAGAAGTCTTAATTGACTTGTTAAATCTTGAGAAACTATCCCGAAACCATAATATTTTTCTTTAACTTTATAGCCATCTCCCTCCATAAAACCAGCTATTAGTGATGCTGTTTTTGACTTGCCAAGTTTCATTAATTTTGGATTAAGGATTTTTCCATCACTATATTCTCCGCACTTATCATAAAACCACTCAGCGATATCCTTACCATAAAGACTTACCCTTGATTGAGAGGCATTAGGATAATAATTTACTGTTGGACCATTTCTATGAGAAGAAAAAGATATTTTCAACTTTTCCTCGCACTGACAAGCAAGAGTTTCTAATTCCTTATGAGAGAAACTAAAAATAACTGAATGTCTCTCTCCTTGTCTCTTCTCATAACTTCCTTCAGCTAAAAATAAACCTATCAGAAAAGCCTCTTCTTCCGTAACAAAATCATCACAACTATCATCAATATACTTAGGCTCAATCAAAAAATCACCGTCTTGCAATTCGCAAGCTTTAATTTTTTGAATATACTCATGATTAAATTCTTCAGATTCTCCTCTCAAATTATGCCCTGTTTTAAATTTTCTATTAAAAGTTTTAGAAGTAATTCTCTTATCTTTTTTTATAGCTAACTCTTCTTCACAGCCACAAGCACATAATTCTGGTAATCTATAAACCATTATATTATGATGAGCAGTACAAACTAAAGGTTGTTTATTTCCCTCTAACTGTATAGAAACTAAAGGATAATTATAACCTCTTTCTCTAATTCCTAATACCTTTTTAATATTCCCCTTACCTGAAATTACATAGTCACCATCTTCTATATCACAAATATTCTTCTCAGTTCCATCTGCCATAAGAACAGGAGCATCAGGAGGGAAACATCCAGTTATATATCCCTCTTCGATACCTCTAGCTAATCTAGGATAAGCAATTTTATCAACTCTTCCTATGATAAAAATACCTCCTTCTTTTTGATCGTACCAAGAATGAACACATTCTCCTCTAGCTTTTTCTACATCATCATTTTGGTGATTAGTAAAGAGAGGCACTCCTACGAATGTTTTAGCTGCTGTTTTTAATTCTCTTTCACTAAATGCATCTCCATTATCATTAGGTTCATCTTTTTTTATTGCAAAAACTTTTATGTAAAGATGATCTGGATGTTCTTTTGTTGCTTGCTTTAAATCAAAGCCTGCTAAATCTTCTCCCTCTACAGTTGTAGAAGCAGTTTTTATTTGATTAGGAAGATTATAAATATCCCAACCTTCTCCTTTAGGTTTGTTTAGTGCTGTTATTTTGCACTTATGTGAAAATGTTGCTTTTTTATACATTGACATAGTATTATTTCCTTATTAATTTTTTATTACTTGTATCTTATTCCTTATCTAATAAATACTTGTATTATTGTCTATCCCATCCAGTAGGAGATTGAATTCCTTGATCTTGATTAGGGTGCAATGAATAAGATAAGGCATTTGCTATTACTGGCTGTACGGAGTTCATAATGAATTCAAGAACTTCTTGGTAAGTAGCTTGACCATTTCTAACCTGATTTACTCCTTGCATAATCAATTGATTTACCTCACTACCAAAATTAGGGCTAAGAGCAGGTTGTTGAGCAGGTTGTTGAGCAGGTTGTTGAGCAGGTTGTTGAGCAGGTTGTTGAGCAGG
>CAZYRX010000042.1:0-19376 GCA_964649895.1 uncultured Halanaerobium sp. | reverse complement strand
ATATATTTAGTTTTAAATATTAAATTAGGTAAAGATATTTTCAATGGCATAAAATCTGCATAATTATTAAATAGTATAGGGAAATATATCAAAATATTTTTAATGGAGGTATAGAGTTATATATGATAAACAAAATAATTGGGACCCCAGTTTCACCGGGAATAGTTATTGGAGAGATAATGATTTTGGAAAAAGATTTGAGTTATGAAGTAAAGAATGATGAAGATACTGCTGAAGAGAAAAAGCGCTTTAAAAAAGCTGTTAAAGATTCTAAGGCACAGCTTAAAAAGGTAAAAGAAAAAGTTTCATCAGAAATGGGAGATGAACAGGCAGATATTTTTGGTGCTCATCTTATGGTGCTTGATGATCCAGAACTTATTGAAGCAGTTGAAACAAAAATTGATGAATTAAAATTAAATGCTGAAGCTGTTTTAGATCAGACTATAGAAGAATATGCTGAGATTTTTGAAAATATGGATAATGAATATATGCGTGAAAGAGCCGCTGATATCAGAGATGTAGGCAGCAGAATTATGAAAAATCTTTTAGGCAGGGAAACATCGGAAACTATGCAGCTTGAAAAAGAGGTAATATTAACAGCTGTAGATCTCAGTCCTTCTGATACAGCACAAATTGACAGTGATAAAGTGCTTGCTTTTGTGACAAAGGATGGTGGAAGAACATCACATACAGCAATCATCGCAAGATCTATGGAACTTCCGGCAGTTGTGGGCGCAGAAGAAATATTAAATAAGGCTAAAAATGGGGATAAGGTTATTGTTGATGGGATAGACGGTGATATTATAATAGAACCTGAAGCTTCAGAAATTGATGATTACCTAAGAAAAGCAGCTGAATATGATTTGAAGAGAAAAAGACTTGCTGAATTAAAAGACAAAAGGGCTAAAACATCTGATGGACATAAAGTAGAGCTTGCAGCAAATATTGCTGTACCTGAAGATGTGGATAGAGCATTAGAAAATGGTGCAGAAGGTATAGGTTTATTTAGAAGTGAATTTCTTTATATGGATAGAAGCTCTCTGCCTTCAGAAGAAGAACAGTTTGAAGCCTATAAATATGCAGCAGAAAAAATGAATGGTCCTGTAATAATTCGAACACTTGATGTTGGAGGAGATAAAGAAATTCCATATCTCAATCTTCCTGATGAATTAAATCCATTTTTAGGTTATAGAGCAATTCGTGTCTGTCTTGACAAAAAAGAAATGTTTAAAACACAGCTTAGAGCAGTTTTAAGAGCTGCAGTTTATGGTGATATTAAAATCATGTATCCAATGATATCTTCTTTAGAAGAACTTAAAAATGCAAATGAAATTCTTACTGAGGCAGCAGCTGAACTTTCAAAAAAAGGAGTTCCACATAATGCAGAAATTGAAAAAGGTATAATGATTGAGATTCCATCTGCAGCATTAACAGCTGATATACTTGCAGATGAGGCAGACTTTTTTAGTATAGGTACAAATGACCTTATACAGTATACAACTGCAGTTGACAGAATGAATGATAAAATATCCGCTCTTTATCAGCCATATCATCCAGCACTGCTCAGGCTGATTAAAAGTGTTGTTGAAGCGGCACATAAAAAAGACTGCTGGGTTGGAATGTGTGGAGAGGCAGCTGGAAATATATTATTAACTCCCTTTTTAGTTGGCATAGGTTTAGATGAGTTCAGCATGAGTTCTATCTCTATAGCAGAGGTAAAAGAAAAAATAAGAGGTATGAGTTTTAAGCAGGCAGAAAAATTTGCTGCCAAAGCACTGCAGAAGAAGACAGCAGCAGAGATTAAAAAATATTTAAAAACAATTTAGCCTACTTTAAACATAAGCACTTGCAATCAGTATAAATATACTATATAATATTTTAAAATGAAGATTATTAATTTAAATCTAAATTTAATAGTAGATAACTCCTTTGATCAGAAATAGTAGGTAAAAAGTAAAGCGAATCAGGGATGGTGTGAGCCTGATAAATAAATTACTGAACGCATCTGTGAGGATTTTTTCTGAATATAGTAGGGAAAAACGTAGAAATGCGTTAAATTAACTTAAAGTGGATAAATTATATTTATCAAGCAGAGTGGTACCGCGGAATTAACCTGTCTCTATTTATTGGAGGCGGGTTTTTTTAATTTTTAATATATATTTGATATTTTAAATATTAATTAATTAAGATTTAGTTAAGAAAGATCAAAAAATTGAGGAGGAATAATTTAAGATGACAGAGAGCAAAAAGAAAATCAACAAAATTTTATTGGCTTATTCAGGAGGTCTGGACACTTCAGTAGCAATTAAATGGCTTCAGGATAAATATGATGCCGAAATTATTACTTATACAGCTGACTTGGGTCAGAAGCAGGATTGGAAAGCAGTTGAAGAAAAAGCCCTAGCAACTGGAGCAGCAAAAGCTTATATCGATGATATTAGGGAAGAATTTATTACTGATTATGTTTTTCCTGCATTAAAGGTGAATGCACTTTATCAGGAGAAATACCCCCTGGCAACTGCACTTGCAAGACCTCTTATTTCAAAAAGAATGGTAGAGATAGCTAAAAAAGAAAATGTAGATGCATTTGCTCACGGCTGTACAGGAAAAGGAAATGATCAGGTGAGATTTGAAGTATCATATAAGGCTTTAGCACCTGAGATTAAAATACTTGCTCCACTAAGAGATTGGGAATTTAAATCTCGTGATCAAGAGATCGAATATGCTGCAGCTAATGATATCGAGGTTACTGCTACCAAAGATAGTCCTTACAGTATTGACCAGAATCTTTGGGGAGTTAGTATCGAATGTGGTATTTTAGAGGATCCATGGGCTGAACCACCTGCAGATGCTTATCTTTGGACAAAAGATGTTGATCAAACACCAGATGAGCCAGCATATGTGGAAATAGAATTTGAAAAAGGTGTGCCAACTGCAGTTGATGGCATAAGTCTTTCACCTATAGAGATCGTAAACAAATTGAATGATTTAGGTGCAGAATATGGTGTTGGTAGAATAGATATGGTTGAAGATAGATTAGTAGGTATTAAATCTAGAGAAATTTATGAGGCTCCAGCTGGAGAAATCTTGATGACTGCTCATAAAGGACTTGAATCACTAACCTTAGATAGAGATACTAAAAATTACAAAGCTTCTATGGCTGCTAAATATGCTGAAATGACATATTATGGACTCTGGTTCTCACCACTTAGAGAAGCAATGGATGCCTTTGTTGATAAATCACAGCAAACAGTTAATGGAACAGCTAGAGTTAAATTATATAAATCAAAATGTACACTTGTAGGAAGAAAATCTGATTTTTCATTATATGAACATGGTCTTGCTACCTATGATGAAAGTGATGTATTTGATCATCAGTCGGCTCCAGGATTTATCAATCTTTGGGCACTTCCTGTTCAGGTTGCAAATCAAAAAAATAGAGATAAATAGAGGGTGAGCTAAATGAAATTATGGGGAGGCCGTTTTGAAGGCGGAATTTCTAAAAAAATGGATCAATTTAATGCTTCATTACCTTTTGATATTAATTTGATGGAATATGATATTGAAGGAAGTTTAGCTCATGTAAAGATGCTTGGACATCAGGAGATTATTTCTCAGTCTGAAGTGGAAGAAATCACGGCCGGTTTGAAAGAAGTAAGAGAAGATTTACGAAAAGAAATAAAGAACAATAAATTTGATCTTACTGAAGCAGAGGATATTCATACACTTGTGGAAATGAGGCTTACAGATAAAATTGGAGCTGTTGGTGGTAAACTTCATACAGGTAGAAGTAGAAATGATCAGGTAGCTTTGGATATGAGACTATATTTAAGAGATCAAAATGATCAAATTAAAAAATTGATTCTTAAATTTATGGAAGCACTGCTTGATATTGCAGGAGAACATAAAGAAACTGTTATGCCTGGTTATACACATCTTCAGAGAGCACAGGCTATTACTTTTGGCCACCATCTTTTGGCTTATTATTTTAAGTTGAAAAGAGATTATGAGCGTTTTGAAGATGCAGAAAAAAGGATCAATGTTTCTCCATTAGGTTCAGGTGCTCTTGCAGGTAGTTCTTTTGACCTTGATAGAGAGTGGACAGCAGTGGAGTTGGGTTTTAGCAGAGCTTGTGAAAATTCTCTGGATGGAGTTAGTGATAGAGATTTTGTTTTAGAATTCTTAGCAAATGCTTCTAGTCTTATGATTCATCTGAGTCGGCTGAGTGAAGAAGTTATTCTCTGGAATTCAAAAGAATTTTCGTTTGTAGAACTTGCAGATCAGTATACAACAGGCAGCTCGATCATGCCGCAGAAGAAAAATCCGGATCTTGCAGAACTGGTTAGAGGTAAAGCAGGTCGTGTAATCGGAAGTTTGAATCAGCTTATGATGACAATTAAGGGTTTACCTCTGGCATATAATAAAGATCTCCAGGAAGATAAAGAAGGTCTTTTTGATAGTGTAAATACACTAAAAGTTATTCTAGAATTATATCCAGAAATGCTTAAGACAATGCACGTTAATAAGGATGCGATGAAAAAAGCTGCTTCGAAAGGATTTTTAAATGCAACTGAATTAGCAGATTATCTTGCAGAAAATGGTATACCTTTTAGAAAAGCACATCAAATTGTTGGTGAGGCCGTATTATTTGCTGATGAGAGAGGCAGAGAGCTGGATGAATTAACCGCAGATGATTGGCATATCTTATTTGAAGATATCATAGAAGTAGATGCTGAAGAACTGCAAAAAAGACTATCTGTAGAAGCTGCAGTAAACTCACATTCAACATATGGTGGACCTGCATTTGAGGAAAGTAAAAGAATTATTGCTGTAGAGAAAGAGAATCTCTATAAATTAATTGATTAGCTAAATTTTCTTTTGCTTTGGGATTAGACTTAATCAAATTACAGATAAATATTTATCAAATTAACCTCTAATCAGATTTATATACTATAAATCTGAATTAGGGGTTTTAATTTTTATTAAAAAAGAATACAATATATATAATAAAGCAGATAAAAAACTCAATTAAGATAGAGTATAGGATAATGAAGGAGGTTATAGAATGTTTATTAAAAACTATCAACTTGATCTACAAAATAGCAGCAGAAAAAAATATATCAGTTATTTTAATATTTTAACTCTAATGTTCTTACTGTTGACCTTTATCGTCATTATGAGCAGTGGAGTTTATGCTTTTTCTTCTTATGAAAGGGAAACAGCAGAAAGATTATATGAAGACCTTGATAAAGAATATGAGATAAGGGAATTTGGAGAAAATGAAAAGGCTTATCAAATTTTAGAAAAACTTGAAAAGAGTATAGTGGATAAGAAATTTAAAGGTGAAAATTTTACAGTTCATCATATTATGGATGATACGATAAATGCATATTATATTGGTGCAGGTAATATAATGATCTTTGATGGTCTATTGAAAGAATTAGACACTACTGAAGAACTTGCTGGGTTAATTGCTCATGAGATTGGACACGGTATAAAAGAACATCTTTATGAGGATCTACAGCGGAATGTAGGACTTTCAGTTATAAATATTCTTTTTAATCTGATAACCGACCAGCAGTACCAAACTATGACAAATGTTTTTCAGAGTTTAATTAGCAGAGGATATTCTCGAGAACAAGAAGAAGAAGCAGATATTTATGCTGTTGATTTGATGATGAGAGCTGATTATGATCCACAGGGTTTAATTGATTTGATGAAGCTTTTTAAAGAAAAGAGCATGAATGTCAAACTGCTTGAATTCACTCAAACACATCCGATTCCGGACAGCAGAATAGAGTATCTAAATGAATATATAGCACAGAAAAAGAGACAGCAAAATAGAGAAAATAATAAAAGTGTGATTATTAATTCAGAACCAGCAAAAAAAGATTCAGAACAAGAGATGAGTTCTGAGAAGGATTTAGAAGATAAAGAAAGTTTTGGATTAAAAAAAGAGCTAAAAAGTGATATAATTAAATTAAATTATCCAAAAGAATGGGAATTAGAATCTCAAGAAAAAGAAAATAGCAGAACAATATTTAAATATACCTTCAATTCTAAAAATACTTTTGGAGAATTTCTGCTTCAAGATTTAAGTGATAAAGATTTTATGGAAACAGCCCGTAAACATTATAATTATGCTGCATTAAAAGCAGAAGAAGATGGAAAGATGCCAAACAAAAGTATTAGAAAAATAAATGATTTGAGTATTTATCGTCTCCAGTGGTCTGAGTCGGATCAATTTTTCTATGAATATTACCTTGAATCAGAAAACAGTAAAAAGATGTTGAGAATAACTTTTGTTTCAAAAAAAGATTCTCAGGAAGTAAAAAATAGAGTTTTTGAAAGATTGATAAACACAGTTAAATTTAATTAATTAAGTCTGGAGTGGTAGAAAAATGAATAATAATACGAGAAAACTTGTTTGGGCCAGTATTCTTTTAGCAATTGGAGTATTACTGCCTAGATTGATAAATTTTGTTGGGAGTGTTACTCTTGGGAATCTGATTTCTCCTATGCATATTCCTGTCTTTTTAAGTGCTTTAATCTTAGGCCCTGTTTTTGGTACAATTGTAGGATTTATTACACCTCTGCTCAGCACTTTATTAACAGGAATGCCTCCTTTTTCACCTCCAATAACAGTTCTGATGTCCTTTGAGCTGGCCGCCTTTGCTTTAGTTGCAGGTTATATTTACTCTAGAAAGGGAAAAAATATTTATTTAGCCTTAATTTCTGCAATGATAATTGGAAGGGCGATTTACGGTCTTGCATTACTAGTTATAGGTCCAATTTTTGCTTTTAACCCCCCGTTTATACCTTTTATGCAGGGTGTTTTCATTACTGGTATTCCAGGTATGATTATTCAGCTGGTAATTATTCCTCCAATTGTAGAAAAAATAAAGCCAGTTAGAAATTTTGCCCAGTTTAATAAAAGAATAAACTGAGAGGAATATAAATATAATTTATTTAATAAATTCAGATTATCATAGTTTATTTTCAAATAATATATCTTATAATAAAAAATTTAATGGGAGTGTTTACTATGCAGTATGATATTTTTTCTGTTGGTGACAATGTGGGAGATTACTATCCTTCTCAAAAAAAGATATATGCTGGTGGTGGAGCATATAATACAGCAGTAAATGCCAGGAGGTTGGGTAAAAAATCAGCTTATTATGGAAGCTTTGGTACAGATGATGTAGCAAAATTTCTCTATAATGTACTGCGCAAAGAAAAGGTAGCATATCCGATCAATGACATAAGAGAAGGCAGGAATGCTGTTTCAATAATTAAAAAAGATGATGGAGAAAGCAGAGTCGAAAAAATAGATAAAGGTATATATAAAGGATTGAAAATAGGAAGTTCTGCATTAGAATTAATAAAGGATTCTAAAATTGTACACAGCAATGTTTATAGTTATTTTGAAGATTATCTTAAAAAATTAAAGTATAAAACAAAAATCTCTTTTGATTTTTCACATTTTCGTAATAAAGAATATATTGAAGAAATTATAAAAAATGTTGATATCGCTTTTTTTTCTAAACCAGAAAAAAAAGAAAATCCTGAAAAATTTATAAATTGGGCTTATGAGCTTGGCCCAGAGGTTGTAATTCTGACCCAGGGAGCAGCAGGGGCTTATATGAAATATGATGATAAATTAATAAATAAAGAAGCAGTCATTAAAGATAAAGATATTGTAGATACCCTTGGAGCGGGCGATGCTTTTATTGCTGGATTTTTAAGTACTTATTTAGATTTTAAAAACTTTGATGCAGCTTTTGAAGGTGCTCAGAAAAACGCTGCCAAAAACTGCAAATTAAATGGTTCATTAGGGATTTCACAGCCAAGAGAAAAAGAAATCAAAATTTATAAAGATTATCATCAGGATTATATATAAATCATGAATATTAAATTAAAATATTTGGGAGGTAAACTATGTTTTATCCGTTAAAGTTTGACCATAAATATATAGAAAAAATTTGGGGAGGTAGAAAATTAGATACCTACCGCAGTGATCTTCCTGAGGGTAAAATAGGAGAAAGCTGGGATATTTCAAATCACAAAGATGAAATTAGCATTGTGAAAAATGGTAAACTTAAGGGGAAAAGCCTAAAAGAACTTACAGAAATGTATCCTGTACAGCTTTTAGGTGAAGAAATTGAAGAAGAAAAATTTCCTCTACTTTTTAAAATAATAGATGCTCATTCTCAGCTTTCCATACAGGTTCATCCGGACCAAAGATATGTTTCTAAAAATAAAGGCGAATCATCTAAGGTTGAAGCTTGGTATATTATGGACGCTGATAAAGATTCCTCATTAATTATTGGTACAAAAAATTGTTCTGAAAGTGAATTTAAAAAAGCTGTACAAAATGATGAGATAAATGAATATATAAATAAGATTAAAGTTAAAAAGGGAGATGTATTTTTTATTAAGCCTGGGATGCTGCATGCTATTGGATCAGGAATTATGATTGCAGAAATACAGCAGAGTAGTGATACAACTTACAGAATTTATGATTACGGCAGAGATAGAGAGCTGCATTTGGCAAAAGCAATGGATGTTATTGATTTTAAAATGCAGTCAGAAAAAAGAAAAGGCTTAAAAATAAGTAACGATGATTATGATTACACTTACTACTGCCTCCATGATAAATTGGCTATGGATATTATTGATGTAAAAAAAACATATAAATTTATTGGTAATCGTGAGAGATTTCATATACTAACAGTTTTAGAGGGAAGTGGAGTTATAAGCTGGAAAGACGAAGAAATGAAATTAGAGACTACAGATAGTTTGCTAATTCCTGCTTATATGGATCAATATCTAGTTGAAGGAGAAATAAAATTAATGAAGAGTTATCTTCCTGACCTTGAGCAGACAAGAGAGGAAATTTTAAAAGTAATAGAATAATTGAAAAGTATAGCTGCTTTAAGGAGGTTTTAATATAATGGATGCAGAAAAAGTTCAATTATATATAACTCGTTTTTTTCTGCTGCTGTTAATCATAGCTGTAATAGGTAATATAATGGCTCAAAACTGGTTGAACTTATTTACTTCTGTTCTAGCTATTGTCTTAATTTATTTTCAGTATTATTTAATTAAGAAAAACTATTTACATATACCAAGTGAACTGCAGCTTGTTGTGATAATTTTTATTTTTGCTTCTATGTATTTAGGAGAACTTCAAAATTTTTATTATCGTTTCTGGTGGTGGGACAGCATGCTGCATGCTATCTCAGGAACAGTTCTGGGATTTATTGGTTTTATACTTGTCTATATTTTAAATAAAAATGAGAATATAGATGTAGTATTAAGCCCACTATTTTTATCAATTTTTGCATTCGCATTTGCCGTTACAATAGGAGTTTTTTGGGAGATTTTTGAGTTTTGGATGGATAGAATATTTGCGTTAAATATGCAGAAATCAGGAATTGTTGATACAATGTTTGATTTGATGGAAGACTGTGCTGGAGCATTTATAACTTCAATAATAGGTTATTATTATATAAAAACTAAAAGGCCTTCGCGTTTTCAAGAGGCAATTGAAGAGCTAATAGATAAGAACAGGAGTATATTTAAATAATTTAATCTACTGTATAGATTAGATTTATTATAGAGTATAGCTCAGGAAGGATGAAACTAAGTATGGCGAAAAAAAAACCAAATCAGCTTGTTAAATCTTTGGATAGAGCGATTAATCTTTTAGAATTACTGGTTAGATCTGAAAATGGAATGGGAGTTACCGAAATGAGTAGAGAGCTTGGTCTCCATAAAAGTACAGTATTTCGACTTCTTGATACATTAAAGTACAGAGGTTATGTAGAAAAAAACGAAGATAACCAAAAATATGCAGCAGGTATAAAACTTTTTGAACTCAGCAGTAGAGTAATAAATGATATTGAAAGCAGAAATAGGGTAAGGCCCTATCTGGAAGAATTGAAGGAAAGAACAGATGAAACTATACATTTAGGGATATTGAATGAAGGAGAAATTATATATGTTGATAAGGTTGAGAGTAATGCAACAATAAGGATGTATTCTGAGGTTGGGAAAAGGGTTCCTGTTCATTCAACAAGTTTGGGCAAGGCTATCTTAGCTTATCTTCCTGAGGAAAGAGTAAGAGAAATTCTTGCAGATAAGGGGATGAAAAAAGAAGCTAAAAATACTATAACAGATCCAGATGAATTGATTGAGCATTTACAAAAAGTTAGAGAACAGGGATTTGCAGTTGATGATGAAGAACAGGAATTTGGTATTCGCTGTATAGCTGGCCCTGTTTTTAACCATCGAGGAAAAATTGAATCCTCTTTTAGTATATCGGCTCCTATTTCAAGAATGGAAAGAAAAAGAATAGCTGAGCTTTCAGATTTAATAGTAGAATATTCTAGAAAAATGTCTCGAGCTTTAGGTTATAGTGACTAAAAATTTTGTGAGGTGTAATATGGATTATAGAATTGAAAAAGATAGTATTGGTGAGGTTAAAGTACCAGCAGATAAGTATTATGGAGCCCAGACAGCAAGAGCAGTTAGTAATTTTCCGATTGGTGAAGAAAAAATGCCGGTTGAATTGATTCATGCATACGGAATTATTAAAAAAGCAGCTGTACTTGCAAACTTTGAACAAGGCTTAATAAATCGTGTTAAAAGAGATTACATAATAAGAGCTTCTGAAGAAGTTATTTCTGGAGTACTGGATGAACATTTTCCTATCTCTGTTTGGCAGACAGGTTCAGGTACTCAGACAAATATGAATGTAAATGAAGTTATTGCAAATAGAATTTCTGAGATGGCATCAGAAGAGCTGGGAAGTAAAAAACCAGTTCATCCTAATGATGATGTTAATATGTCGCAGTCAACAAACGATACTTTTCCTACTGCGATGGCAGTTGCTTCTGTATTACAGGTAGAGGATTATCTAATTCCTAATCTTGATGATTTAGAAAAAGAGCTATTAAATAAAGCTGAAGAATATAAGGATCTGACAAAAACCGGAAGAACTCATCTCATGGATGCTGTTCCAATTACTTTGGGGCAGGAGTTAAATGCTTTTGCTGCTCAGACTGCAGAGGTTATAGAAATGTTAAAAGATAGTCTTAAGTATCTAAAGAGATTACCCATAGGTGGAACAGTAGTAGGGACAGGTTTAAACACCAGAAGTGGATTCGATAAATTAGCAGTAAAATACATAAGCATAGAGAGCGGAAAAACATTTGAAGCCACAGCAAATAAGGCTGCAAAAATTGCAGCACATGATAACTTTGTAAACTTAAGTGGGGTTTTGAAAACAGCAGCAGCATTTTTGATGAAACTTGCTAATGATACCCGCTGGCTTTCTTCTGGCCCTCGCTGTGGAATTGGAGAAATTTCTCTTCCTAAAAATGAACCCGGCAGCTCAATTATGCCTGGTAAGGTAAATCCAACTCAGGCAGAAGCACTTTTTCAGGCAGCTGCTCAAGTGATGGGGAATGATACTGCAGTTAATTTCGGTGGAGCTAGTGGTAATTTCCAATTAAATGTTTCAAAACCTTTAATAATTTATAATATACTGCAGTCGATTAAGCTGCTGACAGATAGTATTAGTTCATTTACGATGCGCTGTGTAAGTGGAATTGAGGCAAACAAGGAAAAGATAGAGAGGTATCTTGATCGTTCTTTAATGCTTGTAACTGCACTTAATCCGGTGATTGGTTATGATAAGGCTGCAGAAATTGCCCAAAAAGCTTTTAAAGAAAATATAAGTTTAAAAGAGTCAGCAGTCAAAATAGGCTATTTAACTGCAGAAGAGTTTGATAAATATGTTAATCCAGAGGAGATGACTGAGCCAAATATTACTTAGAAAATTATAATATTTATTAGATCTATAATTAACAATTAATTTAATAGATAGTAATTAACCTGGAGGTGATTTTAATCATCTTCAGGTTTTTAAATTCCGGCAGTATTATTAATTAAAAAAGTTTTTTGCCATAATTGCTTGAAATAAAGGCTGTTTATTATATATTGATTTTATTATATCAGGAGCATTATAATATATTTAGAGTATAAGACAGTATTAAATAAGTCTTAACTAATCTAATAAAACCATGGGGGCGGTAAAATTGATACTCGATCTTTTAAAAACAGATAATATAAAAATTAAGGTAAAAGCAAATAACTGGAAAGAAGTTGTTGAAAAAGCAGGGAAACTGCTTAAAGATGCTGATTATGTTGAAGAAAGGTATATTAAGGCAATGAAGGATGCAATTATTGATAATGGACCATATGTTGTAATTGGTAAAGGAATTGCATTATTACATGCACGTCCTGAAGATGGGGTAAATAAAATGGGAATGAGTTTAGTTACTTTAAAAGAACCTGTTGAATTTGGAAATGAAAATAATGATCCAGTCAAAATAGCTTTTGCTTTTTGTGCAGAAGATAATAAAAAACATATTAATGCTATTGCAGATTTATCTCAGGTTCTTATGGAAGAAGACTCCGTGAATAAAATTGCAGAGATGAAAAGCAGTGAAGAGATAATTGATTATATAAAAAGGTCAGTAGAAAAAAACAAATAAAGGAGGTGGTATTTTATGAAAGTTCTAGCAGTTTGCGGAATGGGTTTAGGAAGCAGCTTAATCTTAAAAATGAATATTGAGAAAGCAATGGAGGAAGAGGGAATTAAAGGAACTGTTGAAGTTAGAGATTTATCATCTATTCAGGGAGAAAGAGCTGATTTTATATTTGCGAGTGAAGAAATAGCCCAAAAAATAGAACACAAGGCTCAGGTATACAGTGTAAAGAATATGACTGATAAAAATGAGATCAAGGAGAAAATATTAGAAGCATCTCAAAGGGGTGAAAATTAATGGCTTTTGTAAATTTTATAGTATTTGAGATAATAGGTGAACCTGCATTGTTAGTTGGTTTAATGGCACTTTTAGGACTGGCAGCTCTTAAGAAACCGATTTCGAAAATAGTTTCAGGTACTTTAAAAAGTATTTTAGGATTTGTAATACTTGGTGCTGGTGCAAATGTACTTATCGGCAGTTTAAATAATCTTGGACCTATGATTCAGCAAACATTTAATATTCAGGGTGTAATCCCTACAAATGAAGCTATTGTTGCTTTAGCCCAACAGACATTTGGTAGAGAAACTGCACTTATTATGGGATTTGGATTTTTAGCTAATTTAATGTATGCAAGATTTACTCCACTAAAATATGTATTTTTAACCGGCCATCATATATTCTTTATGGCAGCACTTTTATCTGCTGTTTTGGGTACTGCAGGAATGACAGGAATTCCACTGATAGTTGTGGGGACACTTATTTTAGGTTTTGTTATGGTTTTATTCCCTGCAATTGGCGACCCTTTTATGAAAAAGATTACAGGTGGAGATGATATTGCCATCGGTCACTTTGGTACCACAGGCTATGTTGCAGCCGGTCTAGTAGGTAAAGTTATTGGAAATCCTGAAGACAGTACTGAAGATATTGAGTTTTCTGATTCATTAAGTTTTCTTAAAGAGTCTGTACTTTCAACTATGATTACTATGATTGTTATTTTCTTTATTATTTCTTTAGCAGCAAGTGAGGAAGTATTTAGAGAATTTGCTGGAGACCAATCGATATTCCTGTTTTCACTGATGCAGGGTATTACTTTTGCAGCTGGTGTTAGTATTATTTTAAGTGGTGTAAGAATGATCATCGGTGAGATTGTTCCTGCATTCCAGGGTATTGCAGAAAAAATTGTTCCAGATGCAAAACCTGCTCTTGACTGTCCAGTTACTTTTCCATATGCACCTAATGCTGTAATTATTGGTTTTTTATTCAGTTTTTTAGGTGGAATTATAGGAATGTTCTTCTTGGGACCCATTGGTCTGTCACTTATAATTCCCGGTATGGTACCTCACTTCTTTACAGGTGCAACTGCAGGTGTGTTTGGTAATGCAACAGGTGGTAAGAAAGGAGCAATGCTTGGAGGATTTGTAAACGGATTATTAATTACATTTCTACCTGCTCTACTGCTGCCTGTACTTGGAGAATTAGGTTTTGCTAATACCACTTTTGGTGATGCTGACTTTGGGGTTGTAGGTATTGTAATTGGATTTATCGCAAGGTTATTTGCTTAAAATGAATAAAAACAAAAGGTTATCAACATTAGTTAAATATTTATTAGATCAGAAAGAGCCTGTAACAATTAAGGCTCTTTCTGAAATGCTTTCAGTTAGTAAAAGAACAATAAGATATGATCTTGATGAAATTGAAGACTTTCTAAGCAGTACCGATTTTAATTTAAAACGGAAGCCAAACTATGGTATTTATATTGAAGGAGACAGAAACAGTGTCTCAGAGTTAAATAATACCTTTGATGAATTTTATAATAATCGTCATTTTCGTTCAGCTGAAAAGAGAAAATACATTATTTTATATAGACTTTTTCAAAAAAAAGAAGCAATCTTAATGTTTGAACTCTCAGATTTTTTAGGTTTAAGTATAACAACTGTTAGTAAAGATTTAGATAATGTTGAGAAATGGCTTGAAGAAAACAATCTTAAACTAATAAGAAAAAGAAATTATGGAGTTGAAATTGTTGGTGATGAATTAAAAATACGTCATGCTATGAAAGTTTTAGTAAATGAAACATATGAAAGTGGAGAAATGATTGAGCTTTTAAATGAAATAAATGAGCGAGAAGATTATAGGGGCAGACTTGAAAATGGTTTTAGTAATCAAATTAAAAATCTTCTTGGAGAAGAAAAATTAAAAAAATTAGAAAAAATAATAAATAAAGCTGAAAAAGAATTGGGTCATAAATTTACAGATGATGCATATGCAGGTCTTGTTTTTCATATTGCTTTTGCAGTTTCAAGATTAAAATCAAATAAAGATATAACAATAGATGTTGAAAGGTTAAAAATGCTTAAGCAGCATGAAGAGTTTAAGACATCAGAAATAATTGCAGAACTGCTAGAAAATGAATTTTCAATAGATGTACCAGAAGATGAGATAGGGTTTATTACACTGCATCTGCTGGGAGCAAGGATGCGAAAAAATGAGCTTCGTAAAAACAGTCAAAAACAGACTAAAGTCGAAATGCTGGCTTCTCAAATAATTGAAATTGTAAGCAGTTATTTTGATATTGATCTGACGAGAGATGAAAAATTATTTTCAGGGCTTTTAATACATCTTAAAGCTGCTTTAAACAGGCTTTTATTTGACCTGCCAATCGAGAATCCTCTTTTAGATGATATAAAATCAAAGTATGCAGAAATTTTCAATGCTACTTCACAGGCGGCTAGATTAATTCAAAATGAATATTATATTGAAATAAGTGAAGAAGAAATTGCTTATCTGACAATTCATTTTGGAGCTGCACTTGAAAGATTGAATTTTCCTTTAAAAGAACCTGCAAAAGTAGTAATTGTATGTTCAAGTGGAGTGGGAACAACTAACTTGTTGGAAGTAAGATTAAAAAAAGAATTTAAGAACATTAAAATTATAGATAACCTTTCGACTTTTGAAGTTAAAGAATCAGATGATATAATTAAAGAGATAGATTTCATTATCGCTACTCTACCTTTTAAATGTGAGAAAAAAGATGTGATTGTAGTTAAACCATTTTTAGATGAAGATGACATCGAGAAAATCAAGAATTATCTTAAGCTAAATCAAATCGGATATGGAATTTTCTCAGAAAAAGATTCTAATTCATTAGATGAAAAATCTGTCGAGGAAATAAAAAAATTGATTTCTCCATATATAGACCAAAATAAAAAAGATAAGGTTTACAGTATAATTGAAGATTATTTTAAAAATAGATCAGTAGTTGAGGAAAAAAGTAAAGAAAGTGGATTGTTTAAGTTTATTGATAAGAATCTAATAAATTTATTTGAGGGAGACTATAACTGGAAAGAGGCTATTGAACTAGCAGGTGAGCTTTTAACTATAGATAATTTTATTGAGCAGAGGTATATTAAGAGGATGATAGAGATAGTTGAAGAAAAAGGACCATATATTGCAATAGCTCCACATATCTGTCTTGCTCATGCAGGTCTTGAAGACGGGATCAATAAATCTGCTGTCAGCCTTGGTGTGTTTAAAAAAGGATTCAAATTGAAACATGATTTTGATCCGATTCATTTAGTTTTTGTTCTGGCACCAGAAGATAAAAAAAGTCATCTGCCTGCTCTGACAGATATTATGAAAATAGCTAATAATAATGAACTGCTTGAGCAATTATTAGAAGCAGAAAATAATGACAGCATCTATAATTTAATATATAATTTTCTAAATAATTAGAAGGGAGATTTTGCTATGCTTCAAAAAATAGCTGATGCAGTTAGAGTTATTTCAGCAGAAACAGTTGAAAAAAGTGGTTCGGGGCATCCTGGTATGCCGATGGGTTGTGCAGAGATAGGAGCTCATTTATTTTCAAATGTTTTAAAATATAATCCCGAAAAACCTAAATGGATAAATAGAGATAGACTTTTTCTGTCAGCTGGACACGGTTCTTTGTGGCTTTATGTACTTCTGCATTTATCCGGTTATGATCTGGATCTTGAAGATTTAAAACAATATAGGAAATTTGATTCTAAGACACCTTCACATCCAGAATATGGACGTACTCCCGGTGCAGAAATGACAACAGGTCCTTTAGGTCAGGGCTTTGCAAGTGCAGTTGGTGCTGCAGCTGCAGAAGAAATTTTAGCAAAAAAATATAATAGAGATGATCATAAATTGCTTGATCACTATACTTATGTGCTTGCTGGTGATGGTGATTTAATGGAAGGGATTAGTTATGAGGCCGCATCTCTTGCAGGTAGTCTTAATTTATCTAAACTGATTGTTATCTATGACAGCAATGGAATTTCTATTGATGGCCCAACTGATTTGACTTTTATTGATGATATCAAAAAACGCTTCAGTGCTGTTGACTGGCAGGTTATAGATAATATTGATGGAAGTAATTTTAAAGATCTTGAATATGCATTTAGAAAGGCAAAAGATAATAAGGAAAGTCCAAGTATTATTATTGCAGATACTATTATTGGGAAAGGTGCTCCAGCCCATCAGGGAAAAAGTTCTGCTCACGCCTCACCATTGGGTAAAAAAGAAATAGATAAACTAAAAGAAAATCTTGGCTGGTCTCAAGGAGAATTTTTTATTCCTGATTCAGTTTACAATTATTTTAAAAAACATAAAAGAAATTTAGAAAATAATTATAAGCAGTGGGTGCAATTAGAAAAAGAATATAAAGAACTATATCCAGAATTATATCAAGAGTTTAAAGATGGAATCCAGCTTAATCTTAATAGTCATATTAAAGACTTTGAAGTTATGTTTAAAGATAATAAAGCACCAAGAGATTTTTCTGGAGAATATTTTAGATATTTTGCAGATCAATTACCATATTTAATTTCAGGATCAGCAGATCTCAGTGGATCAACTCGGTTAAAATTAAATAAATATAAAGACATTAATGGCGGCAATTTTTCGGGTAGAAGTCTAAAATTTGGTGTAAGAGAACATGCTATGGCTGGAGCTGCATCTGGTATGATGCTGCATAAAGGTTTAAGACCTGTTATTTCTACTTATTTAAGTTTTTCAGATTATATGAGGCCTTCAATCAGACTAGCTGCGATGATGAATTTACCTGTTATTTATGTATTTACACATGATTCAATTTATGTAGGAGAAGATGGCCCTACACATCAACCGATTGAACAGCTGGAATCATTAAGATTGATTCCAAATTTGAGAGTTATACGTCCAGCAGATGAAAAAGAAGTAAGGTATACATGGAGAAATATTATTGAGGAGAACAATAAACCTACGGCTCTAATTTTAGCAAGACAGAGACTGGACAAGCTTGATAATCAAGAAACTTCATATGAAGAATTTTGCAGAGGTGCATATATATTAAAAGATTATGAGAAGCAAAATAATGATAAAAAGAAGATAGTTATTCTAGCTAGTGGGAGTGAACTTTCTTTAGCAGTAAGAACAGCAAATATTATAAATAATACTGCAGATATTAAAATAATCTCAGTTCCAGAAAGAAATAAATTAGAAAAAAACCAACAACTAGCTGAAAAATTAATTGGAGAATATGATTTAGCTGTTACAATTGAAGCAGGAGTTAAAACAGGCTGGTACCAAATTGTTGATAAGCCAAGGCTCATTTTCGGAATAGAAGATTTTGGTATCAGTGGTAGTGGAGAAAAAAATGCTGATCATTTTGGACTCAAAGCTGAAAAGATTGCAGAAAAAATAGCAAATAAATTAGAGCTTCAGAATTAGATGATAGACAATTAAATTATTTATAATTAATATAAATAATTATTATCAATAATAGAAATATATTCTAAAAGAGCAGTTTTGCTGCTCTTTTTCTACATTTTATGACAATTATTTAAAATTTTCGTCATAAAAGAGGATTTTCAAGAAAAACATTGAAATATATAATTATGGTAATCTGACGGCAGAGAGACTAGCCTAAATAAAAACGAGCTTAGCTTACCTTCGTACACCGAGCTTAGATACAAAGTTACGAAGGGAGCTGACACTTAATGAAAAAGCTTTATGTTGCAATTACAACAGCTTTAATAACTTTTGGTACAGCTATATCTGTATTAGCTGATTCCAGTAGTTGGCACTAAAAATTGGATAATTAATTTATTTGCTGTCAGATTACCATATTAATTTAAATGGAGGAGATTCCATTGAAAAAAAGATTGAAACTTTACCTTGCATTTATATATATATCGTTTTTCTTTTCAATAATTATTTTAGGTTCAAAATATTTTTATGAATTTGATTTATATAAAACAATATTTTTTGTTATTTCTTTATTTATAGTTAGAAATATGAGCATGTTTTTTAATTCAATGACAGAGATTACTACTTCAATGAATCTCCCTGTTTTATTGACTGCTATTATGTATTTGAATCCATTTTGGCTTGCAGTAATATCAACTTTAGGGACAATAGAATTTAGATTTAGAAAAACAGGTTTTATATGGTATAAGTTTTTATTTAATCGAGCAGTTTTTTTTCTTTCAGCTGGTATTGCAGGTGTTCTTTTTAGAATTAGCTCAGATTATTTTGTAAATAGCGGAATCCCATTTTTACCTTTATTTATTGCAGCTTTAACCCATTTTATTATAGATAATGTTTTGGTATATATAGTTGTAAGAATAGCTGAAGATAATGTTGAAAATACTTCATTAGTAAGTTATTTTACTGAACTATCAAAAAATCTTGTTACTTCATATTTTTTAGGATTAATTTTATTTGCTTCATATAAGTATTTTGGTTATGTTTTTTTCTCATTAGTTATTATACTCTTATTTATAATAAAAGATTTTTTCTATTCAAGGATTCAGC
>CAZYRX010000041.1:17599-19446 GCA_964649895.1 uncultured Halanaerobium sp. | reverse complement strand
ATTCAAATATAATAATTAGTTAATTATACCATATTATTGCAATTATACTATATTTGTTTAGTAAAGGCAATGAATTTTCAGGATATTTTTATAAATAGATTAGGACCATCCTATCGGCTGGGACCATCATCAAACTACACGCACGGTTTTCCAGTAGACAGCTTTCCGTCAGTTGTTGCCTCATCTCGAGGAATAAGTTTACATCACTGAGTTACCACAGCTGTATATTTTACTCCTCTAGCACAATCCAGTAAGAAGTGAAACGAATCCCTTCTTCTTGAAAAAAGAATTTGGGATTCGTTTGTTTTAGTGTATAACTGCTTTCTTTTTCTCGATATATGATCTCAACCGCATTTCTATCCATTCTTCTAAGCTTCGGAAAATTCAGTTCACATTTCTATCGCCAAAATAGTTAGGCCAGCAACTTATACTTTCTGCCTTAAGAATTATATTAAAAGCTCATGATCTATATTATCGGAAATCCCTGTAATCTGAAAGATATTAAATCAGATGAATACTCCATTTGTATTTTGATAAATGGAGTATTCATAAATGTCAATTTAGTTAAATCTTGATTTTCTAAATGAAAAATCCATATTATCTAGTAAGATAAAAAACTTGATCAACACCTGCCGGTAAAAATATCCCACCATTTACTAACTCAATTAATGATTCTCTATCTATTTTAACTCTGATTATTTGTGTTTCTATCTCTCTATCATCTCTTACATTATTATTTGTACTTGATTTTTGAGCTTCTGTAATTAATTCACTTAAATAAATTTCATTTGTGCCTTCTGCTTTAATACCTTTATCATCTGGAGTTGAGCTTACATTTAGAGAATTTATCACTTCTGTTTGAGCCAGTTCATCAGTATTATCAATTATCTCTTGAGTTTCTTGATCATTAATAATATCTGTATCAATTAACCGGTCATTTTCTATGTCTTTAAAATGGTTATTACTTATTTCAACATCTTTTACTACTGCACCCATTATTTCTTCAGAGTGAGATTCTATTTCTCCATTTGTTATCTGCATTTCAATAAAGTAGTTATCCTTATCTTGACCAACTAATTTTAAGTCGGTTATATAGACTTTCTTATTTTCTCCGGCAATTTCATCTTCAAATAATGCCTCAGCTTGTGAACTATCTAATGATACAACATCACCTTCTACAACTCCTGTAAGCTTTCCAAAAGCAGCAATTTCTGCTTCTCTTGTGTTATCAAATGCTTTATCTTTAGCAGTAATTCCTGTTAATAAAAGTTCTCTTCTTTTGATTTCTGCCAGTGCTGTCTGCTGTTTTATGATATTATAGTTGCCTTTATCAGCACCACTATATTCTTCACTTAGATTGACTGTTTTATCCTGATCCGCATTCTTATCTACAAACTGGCCTTCTAGACTCTCTAAACTGAGATCATCTCCACTAACTTTACCTTCATACTTGATTCCACTGCTGTCAAGATTTACTGAAGTACTCCCATCATATACCTTATCTTCAGCTTCTATTCCACTTATAGTGAGATCTTTTTTAGTTATTGATGCTGTTAGTACTTCATCGGCAAGGCTGTAGTTAGATGCTAAGCCTCCATTTTCTCCATCGCTTATGCTGTAAGCTGCAGTCACAACTTTATTCTCTCCAACATTCTTGTCTTCAAACTCTCCACTGCTTAATCTAAGCTGCAGTTCTTCTTCACCTACTAAATTATCCAGAGTTCCTGGAGTGACTTCTGCCGCTGCATCACCATTATATACCTTATCTGATGCTTTACTTCCTATAAGGTTTAGTTCTCTTCTTTTGATTTCTGCCAGTGCTGTCTGCTGTTTTATGATATTATAGT
>CAZYRX010000041.1:0-17499 GCA_964649895.1 uncultured Halanaerobium sp. | reverse complement strand
GTCATATCCGAAAGATCTGCTTTTACGTAATAATCAAAGCTATCATCATTAGGAGTTTTCAAAACCATATATCCATTATTTAATCCAGACTTCGACTTACCCCATACAGTTCCAAAATCCCATCCCTGATCAATAAAGGTAAATGGATCTTTCATCTCAGATGTAGTTATACCTATTCCTAAACTATTTGTACTGCTGTTAACTTCATTATCATAAAAACTGTTTTCTATACTACTTGATGAACCCACAGCACCAACTAATCCACCATTACTTTTTTCGACCACCGCATAAGAATTTGATATTGTACCATTATTATAACCAATGAAGCCACCTGTGTTGTTAGCTCCATTGACTTCACCTGCTGCAAAACTGTTAGTTATTTGACCATGATTTTCTCCGGCAAGAACACCAACATTATCTTGACCACCAATCACAGCATTTGTTATTTCTAAATTTTTTACTTGACCATCACTTCCTATAAATGAAAACAGGCCAATATTATCAGCTTCTGCCCTATTAATTAAAAGGCTGTCTACTTTATAACCATTGCCGTTTAATAAACCTTCAAAATAATTATCAGAATCGCCAATTGTTTCCCATCCTTTACCATCATTAACAAGGCTTCCATCAGAATCTGCAACATAATTATTATAGCCAGCAGTATTTTCAGTAAGGTCTCTCTCAAGTACAAAATCTGAATCAATCTGATAACGAATATTATAAAGTTCTTCCCAGTCACTTATCTCATAAGGAGAATTCGCTGTTCCTTCTCCAGCAGCATATAACTCCCACAAAAACACGGGATAATCATCTAATCTTGTAAACCAGGTCTCACCAAAATTCCAGTTAGTACTTTCAGCTTCACCCGTCATATTTTCTGCTGCAGCAGTTCCCTGCATTTCTTCAGTAGTTAAAGCTGTTACATTAATAAATCCAGTATCTTCGGAGAAATCAGCAGCATCATCATCACTATCTATTTCTCCATAAAAAGTTAACCCATCTGAATTGTCATAATATATATCTTTAAATATATCTCCACTAGATCCAATCTCTCCAACAACTCCCGCATAAGTTCCTTCTGCAGTACCTACAGCATATATCTCTTCTATAACAGAATCATTTGATGATGATGTACCTGAAATAATCCCTGCATGGCCGCCATCCTCTGTAGCTTTTACATCAGCATTAACATATGATAAACTCACTTTGGAATTATATGAAGTACGCCCTACTAGACCTCCAACCCATTCTCCACCAACTACACTTCCTACATAATTGTTCTTATTATTTACTCTGCTGTTGTATGACAGCCTTCCTACTAAACCTCCTATATAGTCAGTATCAGTATTCAATCCCTCTATAGAACCATTTTTGACAGAACTCTGTATTAAAAACACCCCTACATCTGTATCATCTGCTCTATAATCAGAGCCATTACTTCCTTCTCCATCCCCATAAGCTCTAATTTCACCTGCAATACCACCGATGTAATCATCATTAGCAGAAACATTTGAGTTTTCTGAACGAATATTTTCAATAACTACTTTTTGATCTTTGCTCGCATGAATTCTACCTGCTAATCCACCAACATATTCATAACCTTTTACATTAAAATCTTTAGTGTACAAATCATAAATATCAGCATCACGCACATAGCCAAATAAACCAATATGACTGTTATTACCATTATCTAAGCTTAGATTTGATATTTGATGTAAATCACCATCAAAATCAGAACGCAAAACAGGAATATAGAGGCCAGGGTTTGCCGACAAATCTAGATCTGTATTTAATTTGAATGTATAACTATCTTCCCAGGAAAAAGCCAGCAGATCCTTGAAATCCTGCAGGTCAGAAATTAGATAATCTCCATTATCTGCTTGTGTTAAATAATTTTCTGCTGATAAACTTTTATCATTTGCTTTCCAATCATTATATTGTTCATCATAAATACCAAATGGAGTAACTTGATTACTATTATTTATTTGCACCTCATTAATATTGTAAAAACTGTTAACAATATTATATTCAGTTGTGTCATTATCATCAGCATAATGATAATTATATCCTACTAATCCACCTACCTCACTATCACCTTTTACAGCTCCAGCAGCATAACTATTTTCTATTTGTCCTGAATCATTATATCCAACTAACCCACCTATTTCATCATATCCAATTACATTTCCTTCTGCATAACTATCAATTATTTTTCCTTCATTTTCTCCTACTAATCCTCCTATTCTATCATCCCCAGTTACATTTCCTTCTGCATAACTATTTTCTATTTGTCCTGAATCATTATATCCTACTAGCCCTCCTACATCATCATCCCCAGTTATATCTATTCCTGCCCGACTGTTTATTATATCTCCACTGTTATTTAATCCAACTAAACCACCTATGTTATCACCTGCTGCTTCTACATTACCTGAATATGCTATTGAATTATAAACCTGACCATTATCATAACCTACTAAAGCTCCAACACTATAATATGCATTAATATCTACATTAGTTAACCTTAAATTGCTGATTAATGACTCTTCTCCAGTATATCCAAATAATCCTTGGTAATAATCACTAGGACTATCGATAGTTAGTCCAATTATATTATGACCTAAACCATTGAAAGACCCTGCAAATGAATCATTCCATGTACCAATTGGACTCCAATCACTTATATTAGAAATATCTATATCATTTCCAAGAGCATAATTCCCTGATAGATCAATATTAGTTAGATCTGTATTTGAAGTTATGATTGTGTAATCTTCACCATTAATATTTAATACTGCTTCTGAGTCTAAATAAACAGCACCTTTAAAAGTTGCATCATCATTTATACCTACAAGGACTTGCCTACCGCTGCCTGTGTTCATAATTAATCCTGCACTACCACTTAGATCCATAACAGCATTTATATTAATATCATTATGGGCTGTTAAAGTAAGTTCATTTGTAGCCCAGCTCAGATCAGAATTTACATTAATATCTCCAGCTTCATCACCCTCTGCTGCTGTTTCAATGGTCACATTATTAACTGCAAGATTGCTCTCTAAAGTATCAGCACCAATACTTGAATCTGTTTTATCACCAGTACCATCTTCAATAGTAAAGTCAGTTGGATCAATCAGCCATTCACCTGTTTTACCTGTTTCTGACTTAGTGGTAACTTCAGTCTCAGCTTCTATCTTCACTTTTTTACCACTTGTTTCAATAAAACCACCATCTCCAGCTTCAGGAGCTGAAGCATCTAGCTTTCCACTTATTTTTGCTTCTCCACCATGAGCAATGATCTCTATTTTACCTTCTTGTTCTGCTCCTGTTACATCTTCTATTGTATTTGCCTCAACAATACCTTCATTATTGACTACACCTTCTAGAATTTCATCTGCTGCATTGGTGGTTAAATATACCTCTCCACCATCAGCTATTATCGCATCTTTATTCTCCACTAAAGCATCCAATTCTCCTTTTGTTACTCTCAGGTTGACCAGAGAATTACCATTCAAATTAAGGCTGAATTCTTTTCCACCCTTAAGGTTAACTGATCCCAATTTAGCTCTAATTACTCCTTCATTTACAGCTTCTTTAGCAAATAAAGCTGCATAACCTGCATCAGATATCTCTATTTCTCCACGGTTAATTACAGAATTCTGACTATCACCGCTGAAATTATAATTACCATCCATAAAATCCTGATTACTCAACTCTTTTGTTGCTGCAAGCAGACCAGATGTGTTAACTCTGGCATTTTTGCCAAATAATACTCCACTGCTGTTTAATATCCAGACCTGACCATCAGCATTTAAAGCTCCATCAATAATACTTCTTTCTCCACCTATAATTCTATTTAATGTCACAGAATCTATACCTGGCTGCTTAAAATTAACCAGCTCATCAGATTCTATATTAAATTCCTGCCAGTTAATTGCAGCTTTTTTACTTGACTGGTTTATGTCTGTAATTTTATCCTGCTGCTTAATTTCTGCCTCACCTGCAATAACTTCTCCCCCTTCTGGTGCAGCATAAACAGCTGAAGAAAGAATTGCGAGGCTAAGAAAAATAATTAAAGTTAATAAGATATACTTGTTTATTTTATACATAGTTTCCTCCTTTTATTAAAATACAAAACCTGCCTGTATTAAAGCTCTGCTGTCATAGTCTTCTTCTGAAGTAATATCTTCATCATCTATTTTGTAGGCAAGACTTATATTCGCAAAAAAGTCTTTGTAATCTGCATGATAGCCGAGCCCCAGATCCTGAAGTGTTCTATCTTCAAAACCTACAACTTCATCCGCCATGTCAGCATAACCTCTGTCATAAAAAATGCTTAGGCTGTGGCTGTAATGATTGATATTCGGCAATTTGTAAATCAGCTCTAAATTTATCAGGTAGCCATTTTCAGCACTGAATTCTCCTGAGGGATAAAGTTTTACTCCAGTTATTCCTCCCAGAGAAAAGTCTTCACTTCCATCTAAGTTTTTATCTCCCAAAGCATACTGTGCTCTTAGTGAGCTCTCTAAGCTCCACCTGCTGTTGAAATCTATATTTTCTGCCAGCTCAAAGTTTATTTTTGAGTAAATACCGGCTGTGTCTTCAAAATCACTGTTATCAGGTGTTCGTTTAAGTTCTCCCATGGTTAATTCTGTATTAAACAGCCTCTGGCTGTTAAAATCAAATAACCTATAATTCTTCTCATATTCAAAACCTGTATTTAGCTTTTTAATCTCTTTTTCAGCTGTAATAGTACCATCCTGTCTGTCTGCTAAATCCCTGTATTTAAAATCAGCAAAAAATTCTGTATTCTTTAGTCTTGTTCTCACTGAAGGATAGCTAAAGCTAACCCCCAGATCCTGTGATTCACCGATAATATTTAGCACAGAGTATATATCGCCAAGTTCATATTCTGTATCAGCATAGTAAAATTCAGTTCTCCAGCCGCTGTAAGTTATGGGGAGTGAATAGGACAGCCTGTAGTTTTCTATACCACTATAATCTGTGAGCATCCCCCTCAAAGTAATTCTATCTCCAAGTGTGAATGGAGAATTAATATTCAAAGCTGCTGTAAGCCGATCTTCACCAGTATAATCACTGCCGTAATTATCTGCCAGCAGATAACCGCTGTATCTTGAAGACGGTGAAGCAGTAATTGCAAAATCACTTGTGCCAACTTTTTCACCCGGCATTACATCTGCCTGAGTGACTACTGCACCAGGTGTGTCATTTATGATCAGCATTGCTCTTTCTATTGTATCAACACTAATAATATTTTTTGATTTAACAGCATCAAGCATAGCCTGTACTGTTTTATCTCTAACTAAAGAATTGTTCTTCAAAATGAATTCTCCATAATTACCTTCTATAACTGTAATCTCAAGCGTATTGTCCTCCATCTCCTGAACAGGTATGTATGCTCTGGCAACAAAATATCCTTCTTTCCTGTAATATCTGGTTATCGCTAAAGCTGCGTTCTCCATTTCTACAAAAGATATCTTTTTACCAGTGTATTCTTCTGTATTAACCAACCCTTCAAGCTTTTCTGTGCTTAAAACATTATTTCCTGTTATTATGATTTCTTCAACCAATACTTTTCTGCCGCCAAGATCTTTTAATGGTGCCCGTAATTCTTCTTCTTTTAATTCTGGAATGTCAGGCTCTTCGGCTTCAACTGCCGGTTGCTGTTCTGTTTCTTTGATCACATCTCCTATATCAATTTCTGCTTCTGCTGCCTGCAGATTGAACGGGAGAGGTGAAATTAAAACTAAAATAAAAACTGTTATCAATAAAAAATAGCTAAATTTGTTTTTCATAATATATTCCCCTTTCTCTATTTAATGAAAAAAGCAGTCTTAATTATATGTATTTTTTCTAAGCTGTATTGTAAAACTGTGCCTTATCTTCAACCAGAATATCTTCAACAGTGCTAAATAATATCACTAAAATTAATAGAAATGTTAATAAAATTAAAAAAGGAAAATTGTATTTGATAAACTTCATGTTTGTTCCCTCCTGTGATTTATATTTTTTACTGCTTTATGTAAACGCTCTAAATTTAGAGGCTTTATAATATAATCATCTGCTCCCACTTTATATGCTTCAGCAGCTCTTTTTCTATCCCCCATGATTAATATTACAGCTGTATCATTGGAAAATGATTTTATCTTTTTGGTAAAAATAATCGGATCAAATCTTTTGCTGCTGTAATCAATGATGATTAAATTACTGCTCTTAAGGTTTTTTAAATCTTTTCTCAATAAATCCGGATTAGAATAATATTGAATCTCATCAAAAAAAGAGTCCACTGCAGAATCTTTCTCCCTATTTAATGGGTCTACTTGAGTTAGGTAGAAATTAATATTAAACACCTCCAGTTTCGAAAATCAAAAGATAATTAGATATAAATTGGATATAATTATATCTACTGTAAGAATATCTAAATATATATTATCATAATAATCTAAAAGCAATCTAAAAAATTGCCCCAAATCAGCCTAAAAACAGCTGAAAAATAAAAAAAGTGCCATAAATTCTCTCAAAAATTTAAAAAGAGAATTTAAAGCACTTGTTGAAATATATATATTTTTAAAATAAATTATTTTTCTTTTGCCGCTAAATTAAGTACTGCTTCTATTGCTATATCAATTGCTTTTGCTTCAGCTTCCTTAAAAAGTTTATCCTTTTTTTCGAGATCAAATTGTTCTTTTTTTATTATATTAGAATCAGTACCAACTATAGCTCCAACTCTCAAATTCCGCTTAGCACCAACTATAAAACAAGCTGAACACTCCATTTCGGAAACAATCATCTGTGTATTTAAAAGCTCTTCATTCAGTTCTTTGTTCTGCATATAGTAGGCATCACGGGTATAACTGCCACCTACATAAACTTTCTGCTTTAGTTCTTCTGCAGCATTTATCAGAGCAGCTGTAATTTGGTGATCAGCAACTGCAGGATAATTTGCAGGTAGATATTCAAAAGAAGTACCATCACCTCGATAAGCAGAATTAACAACAGCTACACTGCCAACAGGCATATCTTTGCTTCGTCCCCCTGCTGAACCTACCCTAATAAATGTATCAGCACCAAGCTTTGCCAGCTCCTCAACTGCAATTGCAGCAGATGGTCCACCAATACCTGTTGAACAAACACTTAACCTAACACCAGCTTTTTCTCCAGTATATACTGTATATTCTCTATTGACAGCCATTTTTTCTGCACTATCAAAACGATCAGCAATTCTTTTAGCTCTTCCTGGATCTCCAGGTATAAGTACATATTTTGCTATATCACCTTTTTTACATCTAATATGTTTTTGCAAACTATCATCATAAACCACTTAACTGAACCTCCTTGAATTTATCACTTATTCAATTATTAAATCAACTATTTTCATCTCATTAACATCGATTAATCCCTTATCTGTAATCTTTAGAGCTGGACTTACTGGTAGAGTATTTGTACTGAAAGACATAATCGGATTATAGTGATCATATCCTAACTCTATTAATGCTTCTCTAATCTGAGCAATATCTTGAGAGAATTCTGGCATGGATTTTTCAGTTAGTATTCCTGCTATCGGAAGCTCAGCCGAAGCTATTATTTCTCCATCTTCAACTACACAATAACCTCCCTGATTTTCAATAACCCAGTTTGCAGCGATCAGCCCATCTTCAATATTTGCTGCAGCTAAATAAAGATTATGGTGGTCATGAGCATAACTTGAAGCAGCAGCACCCCTTTTAATTGTACTTCCTCCGATCAATCCCCTTGCAGCATTATTATTCCCATATCTAGAAAACACAGCTGCAAGATTATATGGACTGTTTTCCCAATCCAGCTCTCCATCCTTGTTTTTCAGCTCAACAATTTTTTCTTCAGTATATGTAGTATCATTTTTAACCTCAATTAATCTGCAGTTAACCAACTCTTTTTCTCCATTGTAAAAAATCTTGAGCATCTCTTCCTCAAGCTTATCGAGTTTAATAGAATTATAAAAATGCTTCGGAAAAGAGCGCTGATATTCATCTACTTTCTGATCTTCTGCTGCTGAATAAACTTTTTTGCCCGAATTATATACCTCATCAATCACAAAATCTTCGAGACTGCTCAATACAATAAAATCAGCCTTCTTATTTGGTGCAAGTACGCCGCGATCATATAATCGCATCCGCTGAGCCGGTGTATAAGTTGCCATATAAATTGCATTTTCAATACTAACTCCCAGCTTAACAATCTTCCGCAAAACATGATCGAGGTGTCCTTTTTCAACAAGTGTATCAGCCATCACGTCATCAGTTACAAGTGCAGTTCGGCTGAATAAATCATTATCTTTTATATAATCAATAATCTCCTTTTTTAGAGACTTCTCCTGAATTTCCACAAATACCCCATTATAAATCCTGTCTTCCAATCTTTTCAAAGACTGTAGACAGTGATCGGAATCAATACCTCTACTTACAAAAAGAGCTAACTCTTCACCGGTAAGTGAAGGAATATGACCTTCTCTTATCATATCTTTTTCATTCTCATCTAAATAATCCAAAATTTTATTTATTTCCAGGTCTTTATTTCCACTTAAAACACCATTATTATTCATTACTTCTCCCAAGCAGATCACCTTTTCTTCTGTTAAGAGCTGGCTGACTTCCTTGCTAGAAATAATGCCGCCTGTTGTTTCAAATTTAGAGGAGGTGGAAGGGACTGAACTCGGTATACCATAAAAAATATCTACAGCTGCTTTTTCTCCAGCTCTGATCATAGCTTTTATTCCCTCAATACCAGAAGTATTCGCTATCTCATGGGGCTCTGAAACAATAGTTGTTAACCCATGTTTTATTAATTCATCTGCAAATTGCACAGGAGCAGCCATAGAACTTTCTATGTGCATGTGAATATCAATTAAACCAGGTACTACATATCTGCCTCCAAGATCAATCTCTTTTTTAGCTTTAATAATTTTTGGCCTAGCCTGACCTGTATAAATTATTTTATCACCTTTTATAGCAAGATGAGCTTCATAAAACTTCTTGAAAAAGCTATTATAGACTTTACAGTTTTTAAATAAAATATCTACCTCTTCCACCTTGAATCCTCCTTTGAATCTATATTTCTATAATCAGTAAAATTTAATTCTTATAGAGAAGCTTAGTTAGCAAATAATCTGTTCCAGCGGTCCATCAATTCTGCCTTATTGGCATTGATATACTGCCAGTTGATTGTATTTAAGCTGTTAATCACTTCTGAGCCATAAGTAAGGCCTTCTGCCTCTTCTTCAGTTAACTCAACATTCATATTCAGAGGAGATTCAACCTTATCTAAAGCCATTTTCATCTGTACTTCTTCACTAATTGCATAGTTTATAAACTTTTCAGCTAGTTCTTTATTATCACTATTTTTAACAACATTCAAAGTGTTAAAGTTAGCAAATGAACCTTCTTCAGGGTCTAACCAGACTGCTCCATCAACAGCATCTTTCACTCTAAAATATGCAAAGTCCATAGCAGGTGCTGCTGCAGCTTCACCTTGAGCAAACATATTTGCTAATTCTGATGAGCGTGCATAGTTTTTAACTACATTTGGCTTCAATTTTTCTAGTTCAGCAAATGCTTTATCAGGATTTTCTTCTAAAGTTGTTCCAGCTTTTCTAGCTGCCATAATCAGCATTGCCGGGCCAGAAGTAGTATTGAAATCAGGAATAGAAACCATGTTTTCCAGATCATCACGCCAGAAATCATACCAGGAACTCATTTCTGAAATTTCATTAGAGTCATAAATTACACCGAGGCGAATCAATGTATAGGCTGGTCCATATTCTTCACCATGTGGTGCTTTAGCAAAAGGATATAGATTTGCGATATTTGGAATGTTATCTCTATTTACCTCAGCAATTATTCCTGCATCAATTGCATCTAAAGCAAATGATTCTGCAAGATAAATTACATCCACCTGAGAACCGCCGCGCATTTTAACTTTATTCAAACGAGTTGAATTGTTTCCTACCTCAAGTTGAATTTCACAATCAAATTTTTCTTCAAAAGGATCATAGAGGTTTTTGCGAAGTAAATCTTCATTATAACCCCAGGTCGAGATCACCAAAGTCTCCTTGGCTAAAGCGGCACTTGACATAACAACAGCTGAAATCATTACTAGTAGTAATAAGATAGTTAAAGTTTTTTTCATTTTAATAAGAATCCTCCTTGACAATAATTATTTTTTCAGGTGGAAAATATAGATAAATTTCGCTCCCCCTGGCTATTCTCTGCTCTGTTGCTGCATTTACAATAAATTCTCCATAGACAGTATCAACAAGATATTGATATTCTTTACCTAAAAATGTGCTGATCTTAATTTTCCCTGTAATTAGATTCTTTTTTTCATCACCTCCACTTTCCTTAATGATTAAATCATCAGGTCTTACAGCAGCTCGGTAGTGATTTCCCTCAATATCAGGCAGTTTAGTATCAACCTCAAAAATAACTCCTTTATCTGTTTTAAAGTGTTCTTCCTCTTTATATAGATCAAGATAATTTTCAAATCCTACAAAATCAGCTACAAACTCTGTCTCTGGACTGCGGTAAATAACCTCAGGTGTATCAAACTGCACAATTTTTCCGTCTTCCATGACAACTACTCTATCCGAAATAGAAAAACACTCTTCCTGATCATGGGTAACATAAACAGTGGTTAATCCCAGTTCCTGCTGCAAATTACGGATTTCAACCCGCATTTCTACCCTTAACTTTGCATCGAGATTACTGAGCGGCTCATCCAACAAGAGTAAATCAGGTTCAATAACTAATGCCCTTGATAAAGCAACTCTCTGCTGCTGCCCACCTGATAATTCTTTTGGATATCTATTCTGAAAACCACTTAAACCAACTAGATCTAAAATCTTATTCACCCTTGACTTAATTTCCTTTTTATCTGTTTTCTGCATCTTAAGTCCGAAGGCTACATTATCAAAAACATTGAGATGTGGGAAAAGAGCATAACTTTGAAATACAAAACCAAAATGCTTTTTATGGACAGGAATATCGGTATAATCCTTATTTTTGAACATTATTTTCCCTGATTGAGGAGTAACAAAACCTGCAATCGATCTTAAGGTAGTAGTTTTCCCACAGCCGCTTGGACCCAGCAGAGAAACGAATTCTCCCTTTTCAATTTCTAAATTAAAATTTTCTAATACAACATTATCTCCATATGCTACTTTTAAATTATTTAATGAAAGAAAAGACATTGCTTGCCTCCTAGATAAATTTATCAATTATTATTTAGTTTCTGTAAAGTAACTTAAGCCCAGACTTCTTTCTATAATAAACATCAGTATTGTTGTCATGATCATTAATAAGACTGAAAGAGCTGCAATAGTCGGATCAAAATAATATTCCACATAACTCATCATTTGAATCGGAAGTGTGCTTACACTCGGCCCGGTCAAAAATACAGAAATAGGAACATTATTAAAAGAATTTATAAAAGCCAGGATAAAGCTGGCTACCACTCCAGAACTTATATTTGGCAGTACAACTATAAAAAATGTTTTAAACTTATTTGCTCCAAAAACAACTGCAGCCTCTTCAATTTCATAGTCGAAATTCTCCAGACTGGCAGAAATCACCCTTATTATATAAGGTATTATAAAAATTGTGTGACCGATCAATAAGCCTGTAAAAACAGGAAGTTTCAGTTTGATAACCAGAAAATTAAATAATGAAAAGCCAAATACAATCTGAGGAATCAAAACTGGAGATAGAAAAAATGACTCCATAACTTTTCTACCCTTAAAGCGATATCTACTAATAAAATAAGCAGCTGGAATACCTATTAAAAGTGCAATTGCCGTTGATATACATGCTACTTGTAAACTAATAATAAATGTTCTCATAAACATCTCAACCTTAAAAACATTTAAAAACCAGGCAATAGAAAAAGCCTCAGGTGGAAACTTTAAAAATGCAGACTCTCCAAAAGCGGTTACTGCGATTATCAAAAGGGGAGCTACCAGAAAAATATATACTAATAATGTGAAAAAAGTTAAAAACCTACCTCTTTCGTTCATCAGCTGGTCCCTCCTTTGATAAATTTGTCTGTAGAATAATTAATAAATATAACAACTGCAAATGTTGTAAGAACCATTATCGCTGCTATAAGAGAAGCCCTATCCCAATTAAACAAAGTCAGCGCGTTTTCATAAACAAGAGTCGAGAGAACCCTTGTCTTATCACCACCTAAAAGCATTGGAGTTGTATATGCTGTAAAGCTTCCAGTAAAAACAAGCGCAGAACCAATAATCAATCCGGGCAGACTTAAAGGAACCACAATCTTCATAAATGCCTTAAATTTGGAAGCTCCCAAACTTTCAGCAGCTCTAATCAGCTCACCATCAATGTTTTCCATTACTCCAACCAAAGAAAGAATCATAAGTGGTAAAAACAAGTAGAGCAGTCCAACAATAATAGAAAATTCTGTGTATAAAAGACTTAATGGCTCTTCTATAATTCCCAGCATTAAAAGCAGATCATTCATAATACCGTTTTTCCCCAAAATAATCATCCAGCTAAATGAACGTACAACCGGACTTGTCAAAAGTGGAAAAACAGAAAGCACAATAAATATACCACGATATTTTTTTGGTGTTCTTGAAATATAATAAGAAGTTGGAAAACCCATGACAGCAGCAGCAAGTGTTGTTATTCCAGCAATTTTAAGTGTGCGGAAATAAATTTCTTTGAGATATGGATCATCAAAAAAAGCTGGATATTGACTGATAGTCCAGCCAGCATCGGTTTTTACTGTGCTGATCAGCGTAGTAAAAATAGGTATAACTAGAAATAATATTAGAAAAACGAATGCAGGTATAATAAGTAATAATTTTAGATTTTTCTTCAAAACGCTCCTCCTATCCTCATCTATATTTAACACTACTAAAACGTTATTATATTACTATTTATTTTACAGGATTATCGCCAACTTTACAAATGTTTTGTAATCTTTCAAAAGTAATCATATATCTGTCATTTCCACTATTTTTTGCTTTATTATTGACTACAATTGTCTAAAATTGTTGGTACCAGGTACCTTAATCATGATTAAGGTACCTGGTACTGAAGAAACACTAATTCAATTCTAACGGTAATACTTATATGTTACAGGCTGGATCAACTGTGCTGGACCCTGTCGATCAGATTCCCATTCTTTTAAATCATCCCAGCTGCTGAAAGAAGTATGTGGACTCACAAGAGCTTCTAACTGCAGATACCAGGGCTGTGTTTCCACAACAACCGCTGTTTCTGCGGGATCGGTATTACCCCATTTAGAAATCCTGTGCTCATAAAAGTTGCGGGCTTGTCCATTCTGCCAGTAAGTCATTACCCTCTCGGCCTTAACTTCTCCCACCAGTTGAGTCCCTTCCGGTTTTTCCTCACTATAGCCAAATTCTCCAGAAGCAAGCGGAATATGAGCTGCTATTCCTTCAGGACTTCTTGTGTAATCAAAACGAAGTTTACCTAAAAGCTCAGTCACATCAGAAAAAGCAAACTCCACCATGATACCTGTACGGATATCTTTCTCATCTATTTCTTCATTCTCAACTTCTTCATAAAGAAATCCAAGCTTATAGCCTCTCCAGTTTCCACCCAGGTAAAGATTGAATCCCGGGCCACTTTCACCAAGATGACTGCCGCTTCCTATATTTCCACCTGCAGAATGACGGAGTGCAAGAGTACCAACTCTACCTTCAAAATCTATTGCTCCCCAACGATCACGATAATATATGTAATTTTCTATCCAGCTGCTGCCATCTCGATCACCATAATCCCAGTTTATTCCGGTAAGATGATAGCCTAAACCGAGCTTTGTCTCATAATCTAGATTTAATAACTGACCATTATAACCTGTTTCTGCTTCATCGAAACGCAGGTCCTCTGTTCCGGGTACATGATCAAAATATGAAATCAAATCAGGCTCAGGAAAACGCAGATAACGCACCTTACCAACTTTTAAGCTTGCAGAAAATTTACCATAATCACCATAATGAAAACCATAACCTTCTAAATAAAGCTGATCAAAGTTGGGATCAAAGGTATCCAAGTTATCAAATTCCTTATTTGAGCGCAAAATAGAATTGAACCTCAAACCAGGGGCCAGGTCAAAATCTGTCCTCAGCTGCAAATTACGCAGATCAAAGCGATCATTCCAGATATGAGCACCCATACCCAAATCCCAGTGGCCGCTGAAGTTTCCTGTACTCGGAAACCACCAGCCTTCTTCTTGAGATTCAGCTTCTCTGGCTAAAATAAAAGGCGAAAAAGTTAACAGCAAAACAAATACAGTAATTAAAACAATAAAAAATTGTAAACTTTTATTTTTGATACTGATTCCTCCTTTTCTACAGAAAATTAATTAGCCGCTTTTTAAATTTCCAAATTTTCATCTAATATAAATACATACTGTTAATAATTAATTTAACAAAAATTTTTAAAATCCTTTATTTCCCTCACTATTTTGAATATAATTTGACCTTCCTCGGGGCAAGCCCACGAGGTTTGCAAGTAGACTTTAGCTTCTATCAATAAACTCATCTATAATAATGCCCTGTTATATTTTATCTCTGCTGTGAAATTTAATAGTTAAATCTACTATAATTATAGCACAGCATTAAAATCTCAAAAAAATTTGACCTTTTGTAATACGATATATTTTAAATATTAATTAAAATTTCATTCTCATATTTTGAAACGAATTTCACTGTCCCTTCTTTAACTGATATAATAAAGATAGATTTGATTACCGTAAAAATATAGAATTATTGGGAGGGAAAACAATTGAGACATCATCAGTATAACCCTGATTTTAATTTTGTCAAAGAACCTGTTAAGTTTGATAAATACAACAGTAAAAAACTGCTGCAGTTTTGTCTGGGAGCAACACTTTATACACCTGGAACCAAAGATATTAAAAAAACTCTCTGTGATAAAAATAAGCTGTGTGGTCTCACATCATTGGTATTAGATTGTGAAGATGCTATTTCTGAACCTGATTTAGCTGCAGCTGAAGAAAATATAATTGATATTTTAGAATACATAATAAATAGATTGGATAATGGAAAGTTAGATCAAACAGACCTACCTTTACTTTTTGTCAGGGTGAGAAATATTGAGCAATTTAAAAATTTTTCAAAAAAACTTTCAGCTCAGCATTTAGAAATTTTATCTGGATTTAATTTCCCTAAATTTGATACAAATAATGCCAGGCAGTATTTAGCCCAGCTTGATAATTTAAATAGCAAAAATAATAAAAATCTTTATGGAATGCCAATACTGGAAAGCAAAGAACTAGCTTACAGGGGAAAACGGGTTCAGCATCTAAAAGAGATAGAATATATACTTCAAGCAGATAAGGAACTCATTTTAAACATCAGAGTTGGTGCAGCAGATTTTTCTTCTCTTTTTGCTTTAAGGCGGGGAATAGATTTTACTGTCTTCGATCTAACTGCTGTTAAAGAATGCCTTGCTGATATAATAAATTATTTTAATAGGGCTGATGAAGGTTATGTGATCTCTGGGCCAGTCTGGGAATATTTTTCAGCAGCAGAAGAGATAAATTTAAATGAAGTGAAAACAGATGATTTTTATCAAAGAATCTTAAATCGTAAAGTACTGGTAAATAGAGCAGTTGACGGCCTTTTAAGAGAAATAATACTGGACAAAGCAAATGGCTTTATCGGCAAAACGATAATCCATCCGTCTCAGATAAAATATGTAAATGCCCTTCAGGCTGTTACTGAAGAAGAGTATAATGATGCCGAACAAATACTTGCCGCTGAAGCAGGTGGTGTTGTCAAAAGTTTAAGTGGAAATAAGATGAACGAAATCAATCCGCATCGAAGCTGGGCAGAAAGAATAATCTGCAGAGCTGAAGCATATGGAGTTATTAAAGATCAAAATGAATATTTAAAACTCATATTTAATACAATAGATTATTCTTTTAAACAAACTCATTTTTAGTCTTCACTTTATGCAGCCATGCATTTAATTCTTCAGATTTCTCCTCGGCCAGCTGACGACCTGAATCATATAAATCTTCCAGCTGTTCCGGATCTCTGCTGAAGCGGTCAATCTCTAACTCCTTAGGTCTGAAAACAAAAAAATCACCGGCCTTTTCCTTTTCAGCAATCAAGTCTAAAGTATTATTATAAACCTCATGTCTGGCTTTTAAATCATCAACCAGATTGGGATATTTCCTTAAAAATAAATCCAGTAAAAATTTTGCTCTAACAGGTGACTTACGGTAATCTTTTTCTCTGGTTAGGATTACAAGAAGATTTTTAAATCCATCATCAAGAGCTTTCTGCACAGGTATAGAATCTCTTATACCACCATCGAGATAATACTTATCTTCTATTTCTACAGGATTGGAGACAAGCGGCAGACTGCTAGAAGCCTTAAAAACCTTATCTATTCTGCTGATCTTATCAAATTTCTGGGGACTAAAATAACTAAGCTCACCACTGCTGCATTCCGTCACAGCCACTTTGAGCCGAGAAGAAGATTCTCTAAAAGATTGGTAATCAAAAGGTAAAATCTCATGCGGCAGCTGATGAAAAAGAAAATCCATCCCAAAATAGCTGCCATTTTTTATCAAATTTCTCATCCCCATATAGCGCTCATCTTCAACAAGTTCTGTGAAAATCTTCTTATTTCTAATCCGCTGACGGCTGCAGTAATTTGCGCCATTATTTGCCCCAGCCGAAACACCAATTACCTCTTCAAAATATATTTCATTCTGCAGCAGATAATCTATAATACCTGCTGTAAAAGCACCACGCATTCCTCCACCTTCAAGAACTAAAGCACATTCTTCAATCCGCATTCCACAACACCTCTATATATTTTTGCATTGTTTTATGTTTGTATTTGTAGAAAACTGTTGGTACCTGGTACCAACAGTTTTCTACATTAAAAGTTGTTTTTATTTAAAGGTCAACATTTTTTGCATATTTCTCATCTGATGGTAGTGGGGAAATTGTCACATAAAGAACCAGGCTTTCTCCACCTGTATTGTGAACTTCCATAGTCTCTGGACCATCAATTTTTATCAAATCATTCTCCTGAATATTATATGACTGTTCATCGACAATTAACCTCGCCATACCACTTACTACATTCAGCAGAACTGTAGAATCATAATGAGTGTGCTCAGGTAGAGATTCACCAGGAGAAATATTCAGCACAAATGCCAGTGTATTCTCATCAGAGTAAATAACCCTTTTGGCAACACTTTTTTCTGCAACTGTAATATAATCATCTAGATTGAATTTTTCCATAATTAACACTCCTTCCACTAGTTTAATATTTTATATGATTTGCTTCTCTATTTCTTCATTATCATTTTAATAAATATTATAAATAAGTTCAGTAAAACTATTGGCAAAAATCAAATCTATTTTAAAGTATAATCTCTATACCATTTAAAAATAGCTTTTAAATCACC
>CAZYRX010000040.1:0-19469 GCA_964649895.1 uncultured Halanaerobium sp. | reverse complement strand
CTTGTAAAGTTCTCTGTCTTCCATCCTCAAGACCAAAGCGAAGACTAATAATTCTTTTTTCTCTTTCAGTAAGTGTATCTAAAACTTCATCGAGATGGTTTTTCAATAATTCATTAGAAGCAAAATTCTCAGGTTCAGGTGAATCCTGATTTTCAATAAAGTCACTCAATTGACTGTCATTTTCCTCTCCGATTGGAGTATCCAATGAAACAGGCTGTTGATTTTGAATTAGTTTTTTAACTTTCCTTACTTTTTCAATTTCCATGTTCATTTCATCAGCTATTTCATCAATTTTAGCTTCTCTTTCAAGATCTTTACTTAATCTTTTCTTAATTCTTTTATATTTATTCATTGTTTCAACCATATGGACTGGTATTCTAATGGTTCTTGCCTGATCAGCTAAAGCTCTAGTAATTGACTGTCTTATCCACCAGGTTGCGTAGGTACTAAACTTATAACCCTTAGTATAATCAAATTTTTCAACTGCTTTCATTAGGCCCTTATTACCTTCTTGAATTAAATCTAAAAATGACATACCCTGGCCAATATATTTTTTTGCAATACTTACAACTAATCTTAAATTAGCTTCAGTCAATTCCTTTTTTGCTTCTTGATCACCCTGTTCGATTCTTTTGGCGAGTTCAACTTCTTCTTCTTTATCAAGAAGATCAACTTTTCCCATTTCTTTTAAATAGACTCTTACTGAATCATCAATTCCTGCACCATCAGGGATAGAAAGGTCAAGTTCTTTTTCATCCTTATTATCTTTCTTGTTATCTTCTACCTCTTTTTCTTTTGACATTTGAACCATTTATTTACCTCCTTCACGCTGGCACCCAGCACGACTATTAAGGTTAACATAAAATATTTAAAAAGTCAAGTTTTGAATTAAAATAGTTTCTCTAGGTATTAAAAAATTATTAAATAAAATTATTAATCTTACTATTTTTTAAAAATAAGAAGGTTTAAATTGTGAAATATATAATTATATAATAGAGAAAGTAATCATGATTATATTTCTTAGATTTGCTCTAGCCAGTATGTTTTTGTTTATAATTATTTATTTTCAGGGTAAAGATTTTAAAATATCCAGCAAAAAAGATAAGTTTCAATTGATTTTAACAGGATTTTTAGGAACAAGTCTTTACTATATTTTTTTTAGTAATTCATTAAAATATATTTCTGCTCCATTGTCATCTTTATTATGTTCTTTGATTCCACTTACTACATTGTTGCTTGATTCTATAATTAATAAAGAAAAAATAAAAAAATCAACTTTTATACTTTTTATAATTTCTATATTTGGAGTTTATTTAGTAGTAGATCTTAAGATAGATGCTAATAATTATCTGGATATAATAAAAGGATTATTTTTATAATCTTGGCATAAAATATTTAGGTGTTACACTTTCTTCAGCTTATATGAACACTATGCCAGCAATAACACTTTTTGCAGCATATTTTTTTATAGGATCTTCTTTAAGTACAAAAAAAATACTGGGGGTTTTTATTGTTACAATGGCCACATTAGCAGCTGGCTTAAAAGATAAGTTTAAAGCTAAAAATGTAAAAAATATTTTTTCCAATAGAAAGTCCTATTAAATTATTTTCTTCTTAATTTTTAAAATATTCTTTTATATGACTGCTTTTAATTATTATGATATACTAGATTAAATTCAAATAATGGGAGTGGAAATATGCTGGTAGATTATCATGTTCATCTGCTGGGTCATGCAGATAGAGAAGGTTCAGAAGAAGACATAAGAGCCTTTCTTGATCAAGCTTTAAAGAAAAGTATAGCTGAAATAGCCTTTACAGATCATAATAGGTATTATCAAGATTTCAATTTTGAACTTATCAATAAAGTAGCAGAAGAATATCCGAATTTAAAAGTTAGGAATTCGGTAGAAATGGATTATATTCCTGGTCGAAAAAAAGAGATTGCTCAATTTTTGGACAGTTTAGATTTAGATTTTGTAATAGCTTCAGTTCATGAGATAGATGGCTGGATGTTCGATGATCCAGAATATGTTAGCGAATATCAAAAATGGGATATTGATGAACTATATAAAAGATATTTTAAATTAATTAATAAATCTGTGCAATCAGGACTTTTTGATGTAATAGCACATATAGATTTGATTAAAATATTCGGTCATAGACCCAAAAGTGATGTTGTGGATTTAATAGAACCTACTTTGGAATTAATCGCAGAGAAAGACCTTGTTATTGAGGTAAATACAAATGGTTTAAATAAAAAAGCAGCTGAGATTTATCCTTCACTAGAAATCTTAAAAAAAGCTTATCAGCTTGGAGTTAAGGTAACAATGAGTTCTGATGCTCATCATCCTCAGCGAGTAGGAGAATCTCTGAAAGATATAAAAGAGCTTTTGCTGAAAATTGGCTATAAAAAAATCGCAGTATTTGAGGATAGAAAAAGAAAAATGTTAAAGCTGTAATTTTATTTGATTTTTAATTTTTTAGAGTTTGTTCTTTTTTTTGATTTCAAAATATGAAACTAATAAATTGGAAAAAGGCATCAACAAAATGAAAAATGTAAAATACATGTAATCTAGAGTTTTGACTCCAAGTACTGCTGTCATCATTAGAGCATTTACATTCCACGGAATTAATGGAGAGAAGACAAGACCCGAATCCCCAAGTGCTCTTGCAAGATCTTTTCTTTCAAATTCCATTTTATCATAGTATTTTATTAACATTCTTGCAGGAAGAAAAACTGCTAAAAATTGATTGCAGCCAAGTACAGCAGAAATAATACTGGAGAAGAAAGTTACAGAAAGTAGATGTAACTTTTCTTTAATATGTTTTAAAAATGGTTTTAATATACTGTCAAGTACACCAATTTGCTCAAGAATACCACCAAGAATAACAGCAAATATAATGAGAGATATTAGCTCCAGCATACTGGTTAAACCACCACGTGATATAATATTATCGATAAAACTAATCCCGGTCATTTCTGTAAATCCTCCAAACATTATATTTAATAATTCAGACCAGTTTTTACCAACAATAAATACCCCTAAAAATATGCTAAAAATAATATTTAAAGATAAATTTATAATAGTTGGCATTCTCATTAAAGCAAGAATTATAATAACTATTGGTGGAAGAAGCATCCAAAATGAAATAAAGCATTTATTGGCAAAAATGACAAAAATAATTTGATTGCAAAAAACAATTATTTTGATATAATATTATATATGTGCACATAATATAATGTATAAATTTTCAGAATTTTTTGTATTTAAATACAAATATTTTTTAGTAATGCAATTTAGTTAACATTAAGAAGGGGAAAAAATGAATAGTGATAAAACACTGTGTATTTATACACTAGGAAGATTTTATGTAAAAAGAGGAAGTGAAATTATCACAGTCAGCAGTCAGAAAGCAAAAAAACGCTGGAATCTCTTTCAAATACTTTTTTCATATCTAGACCAGGGATTATCTCATAATAATATGATTAAGTATTTAGATTTAAATATTAATACTAATCCTGCAGAAGCATTAAAGAGTCTAATTTATTACTTACGAAAAGAACTAAAAGAAGATAATTGTTCTGATCAAAAAAATAAATATATAATAACTCAGGGAGGAATCTATAGTTTTAATAAGCAGTCAGATTATTGGCTTGATGCTGAAGTTTTTGAAAGTCTTTATAATAAGGCGAAATATTATAATGAAATCGACAATTTTAAAGCGGTTGATTTCTATAAACAGGCAATCGAAATGTATCACGGAGATTATCTTATTGAAGTTGGTTCTCAGCCATGGGTTTTGCCTGTAAGATCTCACTATAGAAATATTTATTTGCATTCATTAGTGGAAGTTAGTCAACTACTCCAAGAATTAAAAAAATATGAAAAAATAATAGAATTGTGTGAAAAAGGACTTAAGATAAACCCATATGAAGAAAAATTACTTTTATTGATCCTGCAGGCTTTAATTGATAATGGTTATATTGGTGAAGCAAGAATAAGATATGAAGAATTCAAAGCGTTTTTTGATCAAAATAATCTTGAGCTTTCTTCAGAAATCAAAAAAATAGGAGTTTTTATACAGCAAAACAAAAAAGAATTAATAACTAAAAATAAATCAGATAATATTTTTTTAGATTTATTGGAATATAAGAAAAGAAATTCTCCTTTGTTTTGTAATGACAAGACTTTTCTTGATATATACTCTTTTGAAAAATCAAAAATTGATAGAAATAATGGTAATTTTTTTGTTGTAAAATTTTCTTTTCCAAAAAATTTATCAGTATCTGTTTTAAATAAATCTATAATTAACTTAGAAAAAGTATTATCTAATAATATAAGAAAATCTGATGTTGTCTGTAAATCTGGTGAAAGAAATATTTTAGTTTTGCTTACAGATTTAAATAAAATCTTTGATGTTGAATATGTAAATACAAGAATTATTAATAAGTTTAATGAAATTGAGAAAAATATAAATTTGGATATTGGAATAAATTTAATTTCAAGTTCTTAAATTAGAAATAAAATATTTCATTTTTTTGAATTTCACCAGTTATGGTGAAATTTTTTTATGGGAATATATTATTATCCGATTATTTTTACGCTCCTCGGGGTAAATCAATTTGGTTTTCTGCTAATAAATTATATAACCTATCTGTGACCAGATATTAACTTAAATATAATCTTAATTAACTTCTAAATAAAACTAAAAAATATGCTAAATTATAATAAGAATATATTCTAATTATCACATACAGAATTATAGATCTGTGTTATATTTAAATGGAGAGTAAATAGGTGTCAGCTTATAATAGATTTTTATAAAAGGGGTAAAGTATGGTGAAATCACAATTTGAAGATGTTTTGCCTCAACTATATATTCGTATTAGTAGTTATCAAAATTTTTGCTGGAGTGGTGAAATTCATAATCCCTTACTTGGATATAAAAAAAATTTCAATGGTCTCATTAATTTTATAGAAATAATTTTGGAATATCTAGACTATCATAAGCTTGCATTACCTCCTTCATTAATGAAAAGCTGGTCTGATACAAATGGGAGCATTGAAAGAAAAAATTATAATATTATAACTAACAGAAATCATAACAAATACATTCAGGAAGAGGTCAGAAAAATAATGGAAATTAAATTTAAAAACTATGAAGAAAAATTAGGATCTACTGATTTTTTGATAAAAATTTGTTTCCGCCAGCACACATCATGGCAGGGAGAAATACAGTGGATTATCTCAGATTCAAAAGAATCTAAAACCATTTTTTTTAGATCTTTATTAGAAATGATATTTTTAATGCAGGAAGCTTTAGAAAAAGATAATAATGTTAAAGCTGAATATAATTTTTACAGTTGGGATGATAATAACGAAAAATTCAAAAAAATTGGAGATCAAACTGAGGAGGATAGCTAAATGAATTCAATATTTCATTCAAAAATTCTTTTCATAATCAGTTTTGTATTTATATTTATTATTATATGTAATAATAATATCTATGCAGGAGAATTAGAGGCTTCAAATTATCAGATATCTTTAGACATGAACAGTAGAGAAAATATAACTAGTGAAAATATAATAATTAAAAAAAATAATATGCTTGGGGAAATTGAATTAGAAGAAAATATATATCTTGATAGATTCAGCTTAGTTAAAATCGGTGGAGAAAAAATATTACCTGAAAATATTGTGGTTGAAACTCCTTTTGCAAGAAGTACACTTGCTGAACAGCATAGATTTTTAATTATGAAAAAAGATCAAACTGAGGGTTGGTTTAGAATAATTATTTTATCAAATGCTGTATATTCAAGTCCAGGTGAATATAAAGCTGATATATTTATAAATGGTCTTGATTGGGAAATTTTATTTAGAGTAATTTTAAACCCTTTTACAAAATTGAATATTGATGAAAATAAATTTTTGATAAGTATAAATACACCATCAGATTCTAATTTTCACATTTCTCCAGAGTTATATAAGTTGAATATAGATTCTAATAATATCAATTGGAAAATAGAAGCTTTTATCGAGTATGGTGGGCTATATGATGAAAAAGGTCATTTTTTATCTTCCGAAAATATATTTTACTATTTTGAAAATACAGACTATCAAAAAGGTTATAAAGTTTTGAATCAAGAACAATTTAGTCATTTTAGTGAAAAAGAATCTATAACTTTGATTAGTGGTGATCAATATAAAAGAGGTTTAGATAGTATTAGATTTGCTATATTCCTTGGTGAAAAATGGTCATGTCAAGCTGCTGGTCTATACCAGGGAACAATTATATTTACTATTATTACAGAGGATTAATTCAAAAAATGGCATATCTTATAGCTCTTTTAACAGGGATAATGTGTTATCAATTGAAAGGAGGTAGAAATATGGGACCTTAATACTTATAAGTTAAATTTTTGGAGAATTAGTTAAAAAAATGATTTTTCAGTTGATCAAATCCTTTTAAATTGGAAGCTGAAACCCATTATCTTTAATTGGTCACCTTTAAGATGATGGATAGCCAGGGTGAAACCGACCATCTAAAAGGCAGTCAAAAGCAATCAGGAGGAAAAAAATGAAAAAAATTATGCTTTTAGGTTTAGCTGTGCTGTTAATTATGGGAATGAGTCCAGCAGTGCTTGCAGTAAATGGTTCGGTTAGTGACAATCAAGATATTACTGTTGAAATCTCAGAATATTATGCTGTTGAATTTTTACCACACGGTATAGATAAATATGGAAATGATATTGTAGGTCTATTTGGTGAAGGTGAAACAGGTTATGAATTATTGGGAGCTCCTGGTATCTATGTTAGTGATGGAAGTTCTACCAAAAACAGAATAAAAAGTCTTTGGTCTGCTGCAATAGCTGTGGCACCTGAAGCAGTAGTTGATCCAGATGATTATTATATGTATGCTCCTGGAACAAGTCCAAATACAGTTGATGTATTTACAGTTGATGCAAATACTGAAGTAGAAGTAACTTTAAGTTCTGATTTTGTTGGCTGGTTGAATGCACCAACAATTCTTAGAGTATCATCTTCAGAAAATGATCCAAGTTATATTCATGGTATTGGTAATTGGACAGATCAGCTAGCTGAGATTAGAAACTTAGTATCATATGTACCTAACTCTGACTATGATGCTTTGATTGATCAGCATAATGCTTTAAGTTTAGACCCTAGCTTTGTGTTAGATTTTACAGAATCAGATTTTGTAAATGATAAGTATTTATGTTATGGTCCAATAGAGTTTCATGTAAATGCAGCAATATGGCTGCCTAAAGTCAGTATGGCAGCTGCTGGAGAATATACAACTAATATAGTTGTTACTGTAGCTCCAACAATCTAGATTTAAGCTAATACTGTAATTGATTGAAATAAGTCAAGGGGAGTAATTTATTTTAGGATTTCTCCCCTTTTTAAAAAAATAGGAGCTAGAAATCAGGTGAAAATATGCTTAAAAAACTCTTTAGTATTATATTTATTTTAATATTTATATTTAGTCCTATATATTTAATTTTTTCAAATGTAATTTATGCACTTGGAGTACGTCCACTTATTTTTGATTTTGATATGCAGCCTGGTGAAAATAAAGAATTTGAAATTTATTTAACTCCAAGTAGTAACAATACAGAGGTTGAAATTACATTTTATAATCCGATCCAAAATCTCAGTGGAGGCTTAAATTATGAATTAGGAGATTTAAAAAAACATCAGGTTTTAAACTGGATTAGCCTTGATAGAAATCGAGTAATTGTTCCTTCAGGAGAGGTTCAAGTAGTTAAGGGTACTATAGATGTTCCTTATAATGCATCAGGTACTCATATAGCTGTATTGATGATTGAAGAAGTTGTAAATGAAAATAAATCAAATCAAAATGTGTTTAATTTTCAAGTAAGATATGCTGCCAGAATTATAATAAATGTATTAACTCCTGCTCAGCGTATTAGAGCTGAAATAAAAGAGATGTATTTTAACAAAAATAGAGATGGTAATCCGCAAATTAATGCTCATATTATTAATACTTCTTCTTTGTATTTTAATGCTCAGGCAGAAGTAACCTTAAGAGATAATAATAATAGATTAATAGAAAAATTAAATATAATAAGTGAAACTGCATCAAAAGCAAATAAACTAGACACAAGAATTTATCCATCTAGTGAAGTTATTTTCCAGGGAGAATTAAACCAACCTCTTTATCCAGGTGAATATATACTACAGGTTCACCTAAAATATGGAGATAATCAGCAGTTGGTAGAAAGAAAAAATATTATTTTAGAAGAAGAACTAAGAAAATCTGGACCAAGGAGATATATTTCTTTTGAACCAGATATTATTTCTGAAAACTTAAAAGCTGGGTCTCCTTCTACTCAGGTGATTCAGTTAAACAATCTCTATAATGAAGAGATAAAAATTAAAATAAATAAAAAGGAACTATTCGATAATCCATCACATTCAGTGTTCAATATTGGTGAGGTAGTGCTTAGAGGTGGAGAAGAATTTTTAATAAAACCAAGTGGTTCTGCTAGATCAGTTTTCATATTTAGATCCCCTAGAGATGCTTCAGCTGGAGGGTACTATGGAGAACTAGAGTTAGAAGTATTTAATAAAAATGATGAGCTTCTTGAACAAAGAAAGATTGATTTAGAGATGCTAATTGGAGATGGTTGGGAATATAATGCTGAAATGAATAATTTTAAATATGAAAAGAATGAAGATCTGCAGAGTTTTAGTCTGGAACTAGAAAACCTTAGTTCAGCTCATATTAGTCCTGGTGGTGTTGTAATACTTAAAAATGGCGAAAAACAGGTTATAAAAACAATCAATTTATTTGCAGTTGAAGAGCTTAATAAATTGCTGCCGGGTAAAACTGTAAATATGTTGGGAAGAACTACGCAAATTGAAGCTGGAACTTATAGTGCAGAAATAGTTCTTACAAATAATAATGCAGAGATAAAGAAAATTAATACCTCTGTTACTGTAAATTAGAAAGAAGGCAAGCTGATGAAAATTAAAAAAATATATATTCCAATATTAATTGTAAGTTTAATATTTATCTGCTTAGGGACTGCAGCTGCCCAAACAGAAAAAGAACAACCTTTGGTATCAGCACTATATTTTGAGACAGACATCAGAGAGGCCATTAATGATTTGATGCTTCAGTCAGGCGTTAATATCATTGCAGATGATACTGTTCAGGGACTGGTAAGTTTGGACTTAGAAAATGTTCCTCTTGAGAAGGCCCTGAAGATGGTTCTTCTGTCTGGAGGTTATTCTTATAGAAGATTTGAAGATTATTATCTTGTTAGTATGCTAAATCCGCGCAGTCCTGCTTTTAGAAATATGACGGAAACAAGAAATATTGAGTTAGATTATATTACTTCAGATCTGGCCCGAGATTTACTACCTGCATATTTTGATTCTTTTCTTAGAAGCAGTGTAGAAAGCGATATTATAACTATTACCGCAACTCCAGTTATAATAGAGCAATTTATTGAAGAGTTAAGAAAAATAGATAAACAGCCTAAGCAGATTCAAATAAAGGCAATTGTTACAGAAATATCTTCTGATTTGGTGAGGCAGTATGGGGCTGATCTCTTTGATTTTCTCTCCGGAGAAATAGATGCCAATGATAATTTTATTTATGAAGATGAAACTATTGAAATATCTTGGTTTGGAAAACACGAGAGAATACTTGCTAATCTTAAAGCTCTTGAAAAAGAAGAAAAGCTTGAAATAAAGGCTGACCCACGAATAGTAGTTAGGAATAGAGGGAGAGGAAGTCTCTTTGTAGGAGAAGAACAGGTAATAATCCTCGAACCAGATGAAGGATCTGCCAGACTTGAAAGGGTAGAAGTAGGTGTTTCTCTTGATGTTCAGCCAAGAATTATTGGTAATGAAGAGATAGAACTAACTCTAACTCCATCAATAAGCCATTTTACTGAAGAAGCTGATAAAAGACTCCGTATCAGAAGGAGCGAAATATCTACCACCATTTACACAAAAAATAATGAAACAATGGTAATGGCAGGGATGACCATAGAAAACAGAAGAGATATAGTGAATAAAGTTCCTATTTTAGGAGATATTCCTCTGATTAGATGGCTTTTCCGTCAGGAAGAAAAAGGAGATTCTGATAGAGAGCTCTTTATATTCATTACACCAGAAATTATAGAATAGAGAGGATGAGTGGGGTTGATTATGATGAAGATCTATATAAGAAAAATATTAATTATTTTTATAATGACTATAATATTGATTTCTCCTATGATATTCTCTATATCAATCCTAGCAGAAGCATATGAAACAGAAGTTAGTTCTGGAGAAGAATATATAAAAAATAATAATTTAGATGAGGATTATTCACTTAAGCAAATTTTATATAGTCTGGAGATAGTTGAGCTAACTGAAAAAAATTTATCGAGAGTAAATATGCAGAGATTGGCCTATACAGAAAGCCGTCTAGATTCTGAATTTAATTTAATAAAAAGAGAAGAACTTACTGAGATTTATGGTGAAGAATTTGAGTTAATATTAAATCTTCACAGTGAAAAATATCGTTCAGATATTATATTTAGGCCACAAATAGTTGTAACCGCTTTCCATCAAGGTGTTTTAAGGGTTACAGAAGAAGAATTGTTACTTGATGTTGAATCTGTAGATTCTATTGTCTATACAAATGTTTTTGAGTTAAAGGTGGAACCGCGTCAAGCATATGATAATAAAAATAACGCTGTGCTTACTCTGCTGAGTTTAAAAACAGGAGAAGGACCTACAGGATTAGAAACTGAAGTTTGGATTGAAAAAGATAAAGCTTATCTGCTTGGAATTATGGAAAGATATCAAGAAAAGATTGAAAAAAACAATATTGGCCGAGCTGAAGAAACACGCAAAAGATATTTTGCTCTATATCTATCAGCTAGATCTGCAGGGATTTTAACTCTACCTGATCTCTCGAGCAGCCTTTATGGTTTAAATAGATTAATAGATGAAGAGTGTATTGATCAAAAAGAAAGCAGTATTAACCTTCATCTGGCTTATCTAAACAATTCTTCTGAATATGGATTGACTTTGGATGGATTTATCAAAAGCAGCAATAATTTTGCATTAACCATCGATATTGATGAAGCATTAGTAAAGAGACATGCCTTAGGTTTAATGGGAAGAAGCTATAAAAGTCTCTGGTTTGGAGCAGAAATTATTGCTCTTGACGGTAATGATTATAATGCAGCTTTGAGTTTAATGGATACAGTTGAATTTAATATATTCAAATTAACTGCTGGCGTTAATCCAATTGTTTATAATATTGAAGACAGATCAGATTCTATAACTTGGTTTTTTAGAGGGGAAACACAGCTCAGCAAAAATTTAAATATGGGTTTAGAATATAAAGCATTAGAAGAAAATGATTTTGGAGAATACTCACTTAGCTATTCTTTGACTGAAAATTATGGACTGGAAACAGGCTATACCTGGAATATTGATCATAAAGAAGAGGAATCATTTTGGCTTGGGTTAAAGCTTGAATTTTAAAGAAAAAATCCAGCAATAATTTGCTGGAATAAATTTTTCAATATATATTTGTATATAGAATACATTTTATTAACATAAAGATTTTCAAGAATTAATGAACACGTAAAAACTTACTATTTTGAACTTCTCTTTTAGCTTTTAAAAATTCATCAAGATAGTCACTGATGATCTGTAATTTTTTATCCTCATAATAAAGCTTATCTGCAAGTTCACGTATTTTTTTAGTGGAAGTAATTTCATTTATTGCTTTTTTAGTTACATTTTTTTTGTCATTAAAAGTTTTTTGTAAATTTACAAACCTCACTAAATCACTGTTGGATAGATTGTCATTCAGACTGCATTTAAGATTAAGATAACTTCTTGCCTTGGCAATTTCTTCTAATTTATATTTTTTCTTTAATCTAACAGCTGTTAAAATTTCAGCAACAACAATATCAGGATAATTAGCTCTTCCATTTTCTACTTTCAAACGAGATATAACATTTTTGTTTGACCAGTCCCTTAAGGTTAATGTAGTATAAACATGAGGGAATTCATCACCACAGATATCCATCACTTCTTTTCGTGCATCATCAAGGGAAATCATGGTATCACACCTTCTTAATGTTTTTGACAGGCATAAATCCCTGCCATATAAATCCTTTCAAATTATGTTTGCAACTTTTAATTATCTTTATTTTTCAGTTTGCAATTAGACATTATCTAATCAAAAAGCAGAAATTAAACTTAATAAACTTCTTTTCTTGTAATTTAATTATAGAATAAAAAACTTGTAATTTCAACATATATATAAAGTTATTTAAATGCTTTTGAAGGTAATTTGAGCATTATTAAATAGCTTTGGATATATATTCAAGTAATTTACATATGCTTATAAGAGTATTGAAAATACTTTTAAAATAAGTTATAATATACATAGAAAATACAATTAATGGAGTGATTTTAAGATGAAAGTATATACAACAGATGAAGTTGCAGAAATATTAAAAATCACAAGAAAATCAGTTTTGAAATTAATCCATAAGGAAGAACTTAAAGCCAAAAAAATTGCAAGAAAATGGCGTATTAGCGAAGAACATCTAAAAAATTTTTTTAATGAAGAATAAAATTTTAATTGTTAACTATTATATATTCTTTCTATAAGAATAATTATTAATTAATAAGTGAAAATTATAACTTTATTAATATTTTGTTGGCCTACCAGTTTTTGCTGGTAGGTTTTTAATTTTTATGAGAAGGTTTTTAATGGTATTTCTAGAATAATATATGATAATGAAGTATAATTATTATAAGTTTTTAATTCAATTATCTGGTATAGTTGTAAATATGAGATTATAGAATTAATAAATTTAAATTAATTGTTCAAATTAATGGGGTGTTTTTAGATGGAAGATCTAGATTATAAAAAAATTGTTGAGAGCTCACCTACTGCTTTTGCATATCATCGAATCATTTTAGATGAAGACAATAATCCCTGTGATTATATATTTTTAGATGTAAATAGTAAATTTGAAGAGCTGACTGGTTTGAAAAGAGAAAATATAATAGATAAAAAAGTCACAGAAGTACTTCCGGATATTTTAAAGGGAGATTTTGATTGGATTAGTTTTTATGGTGATATTGCTCTAAATGGAGGTAGTGCTGAATTTGAGCAATTTTCTAAACCATTAAATAGATGGTATAAGGTAAAAGCTGTGTCAACAGAAAAACATTATTTTCTAACTTATTTTACTGATATTGAAGAAGAAATGAAAATAGCTTCTACCAAAAATTATTTAAACTCGGAAAGTAATGAGATGGATTTTCAGGAAGCTGCAGATAGAATAAGAAATATTTCTGGGGCAAAATATGTTTTTTTCAATATTTATGAAGACGATAAAGATGTTATTAAGACAGCTGCTATTTCTGGAAATAGAAAAGAAGTAGAGAAGGCAGTTGCAGTGCTTGGCATTGAACTTATTGGATGGAAGTGGAAACCAATACTGCTTGAAAAGGAAATTTTTCAAAATAATATTATAAGTAAATTTTCTTCACTTAAAGAAATAAGTGGAGAAGTAATACCAAAAGCTATTATAGAAAAACTTGAAAATATATTTTCTTTAGGTACTACATATATTGTAAAATTAGAAAAAGATAAAAATATTAGTGGGTATTTTATACTTGTTATGGATAAAGATAAAGAACTGAAAAACAGAAGTCTTCTTAGAATATATACAGAACAAATAGCACTTATGTTAGAATCCCAGACAAATATAGAAAAATTAAATAGAGCAGAAGAAAGATTAAAGCTTGCTATGGATGCATCTGAACAGATCTTTTGGGATATTGATTTAGAAAAAGAAGAAATATATATTAATCCTAAATTTTATCAAAAACTAGGTTATCAAAATGGAGAATTATCATTAAAAGCAGATGAAATGATTGAGCTAATTCATCCTGATGATCAAAAAGATATTCTTGCTGGATTTAACAGATTATTAGATGATCTTGATACTTTTAAGGCAGAATTCAGAATTAGAACTAAGGATAAAAACTGGAAGTGGTTTTTAATCTCAGCCAAAGCTTTTGGTACTGATGAAGATAGTATTCCACATAGAATAGTAGGGGTAAGTCTTGATATAGATAAACGCAAAATACAGGAAAAAAAGCTTGAGCAGAGTCGAAAAAAGTTCAGTGAACTTGCTGAAGAAGCTCCTATAGGTATTTTAACTTGTGATATAAATGGTAAGATTACTTATTTAAATTCAAAAGTTGCAGAGATAATGGGATCATCAGATCCAGAAAAAACTAAAGAAATTAATTTATTAAAGTTTCCACCACTTAAAGAAAATAGAATATCACAAAAAATTAAAAAATCTATGAATGAGAATATTACTGAAACATTTGAGATAAATTATACAACTAAATGGGAGAAAAATATCTGGGTAAGAGTTCATGTTAGTCCAAAAACAGAGGGAGAAAAAGTTGTGGGAGCTCAGATAATTGTTGATAATATAACTGAAAAAAGAGAAATTCAGGAAAAATTAAGATCAAATGAAAAAAACTTCAGAACTTTTTTTGAGACTATAGATGATCTCATATTTGTTGGAAATCTACAGGGTGAGATACTTTATACAAATAGTGCGGTATCAAAAAAGTTAGGTTATTCAAAAGAACAATTGAAAAAAATGGAAATTTTAGATGTCCATCCCCAAAACAAAAGAGATGAAGCTAAAGAGATTTTGAATGACATGTTTGCGGGGAAAAAAGATATATGTCCATTACCTCTCAGCCGTAAAGATAATACATTATTACCTGTTGAAACAAAGGTTTGGTTTGGTAGATGGGATGGCCAGGAAGTTATTTTTGCAATATCTAAAGATTTAACTAAACAGCAGGAAGCTTTACAGAAGTTCAATAAATTATTTGAAAACAACCCTGCTTTAATGGCTGTCACAACAATACCAGAGGGCAAATTTGTAGAAGTTAATAAATCTTTTCTTGATAAACTCGGTTATAGTGAAGATGAGATAATTGGCTTTAACAGTGAAGAACTTGACTTGTTTTTTAAGCCTGAAATACATAAGATGGCTGCTGAAATGCTTCAGAATAAAGGAAGTATAAATAATATTGAATTAAATGTTAAGAAAAAAAATGGTGAGATGCTCGATGGGCTTTTTTCTGGTGAAATTATTGAAAGCCAGGGAAAAAGTTATTTTCTTACAGTAATGACAGATATAACTGAACAAAAAAGAGCAGAAAAAGAACTTGTTGAAATGAATAGTAAACTTCAAAAATCTATTGAAAAAGCTAATGAAATGACAGCTAAAGCTGAAAAAGCTAACAAATTCAAGAGTCAATTTCTTGCTAATATGACCCATGAAATTAGAACACCTCTAAATATTATCATGGGTTATACAGAAGAGCTAAACAAGGAATTCAACGGAGAGAAAAGCAGTAGATATATAGAATTAATTTTATCAGCTGGAGAAAGCCTCTTAAACCAGGTTAATGATATACTCGATATGTCAAAAATAGAAGCTGGTATGGTTGAGATGAATTATGAATATATAGATTTAGAGAATTTTATTTATGATATAACTTCAATTTTTAAAGAAAGAGTTGAAAAAAAGAATCTTGATTTTAATGTTGAAATAGATTTATTGCCGGATTTAGTAAAAATTGATGAAAGTAAGTTTAGACAGATTTTAATTAATTTGCTCGACAATGCTGTTAAATTCACAAAAGAAGGTTTTATATCTTTAAAAGTTATTAGCAGCAAAGATGCAGAAAACAGGTATGATGAAGAAAAATTAAATTTATCAATCATAATTGAAGATACTGGAATTGGAATTGAAGAGAAAAAAATAGAAGAAATATTTAATGCCTTTTCTCAGCAAAATGGACAGAGCACAAGAGAATATGGAGGTACAGGTTTAGGTCTTGCAATTACAAAAAAATTGATAAAATTACTTGGGGGAAAAATATCAGTCCAAAGCCGTAAGGGAGTAGGGAGTAAATTTACAATTGATTTTTTTGATTTAGAATATACAAATGAAAAAAAGACTAAAATTACAGATGAACAACAAAATAATAGTTATGATTTTTCCGGGGCAAAGATTTTAGTTGTAGATGATGAAGAGTTAAATCGTGAATTGATAAAAATTAAATTAAGTGATAAAAACATAAAAATTGTTGAAGCAGAGAATGGCAGTCAGGCTGTAGAAATGGCAGAAAAAGAAAAACCTGATTTAATTATAATGGATCTAAAGATGCCAGAAATGGACGGCTATCAGGCGCTAGAGAAGATAAGGTTATTGAATAAAAGCTATAATAATCTACCGGTTGTAGCACTTACTGCAGCTGCAACAGAAAATGAATTGAATATGTCAAAAGCAAGTGGGTTTAGTGATTTCATTAGTAAACCACTTGTAGAAGGAAGGCTTTATGAAATTTTAGTTGAATATCTTATTAATGAATAATAAAAATATTAATAAAAAGGATGGTAATAAAGGTGGATATTGATAGTTTACTAGCGAAAGGGTGGATACCAGATTCTATTCTAAGATTTTCAATTCGCAGATTACTTGCAAAAAAAATTAATGACCAAAAAATTAGTGATATAGAAAAAAGACAAAATGAATTAATAGCTTTTATTGAAGATTTAAAAACTCAGGCTATTGCAGTTCAAACTAGAGAAGCAAACGAACAGCATTATGAACTACCACCAGAGTTTTTTGAAAAAATACTTGGGGAAAATTTAAAATACAGCTGCTGCCTCTGGCCTGAAGATCATATAAAAGAAGAGCTGCCCACATATTTAAATCAGGCAGAAGAAGATATGCTTGAGTTGAGCTGCAGAAGAGCTGAGTTAGAAGATGGTCAAAATATTTTAGAACTTGGTTGTGGTTGGGGTTCAATGACTTTTTATATTGCAGATAAATTTCCTAACTCAAAAATTACCGCTATTTCTAATTCGAAATTTCAAATTGAATATATAAATAGACTAGCCAAAAATAGAGGAATCAATAATATCGACGTTAAAGCTGCCGATATCAATGATTATAACACTGAGCAAAAATTCGACCGAATTATTTCTATAGAAATGTTTGAACATATGCGTAATTATCAAAAACTGATGGAAAAAATAAGTGGGTTTTTAAAAAAAGAAGGGAAATTGTTCGTGCATATTTTTACTCATCACACATATCCTTTCACTTATCATGATAGATCTGCTTCTGACTGGATGGCCAGATATTTTTTTAGTGGTGGGACAATGCCGAGCCAGAACTTGCTTCATTATTTTAATGCAGGTTTGAATTTAGAGAAGCAGTGGGCAGTTTCAGGATGTCATTACAGGAAAACTCTTGAAGCTTGGCTTATTAAGATGGATGAAAAGAAAAAAGAAATATGGCCAATATTTATTGACACTTATGGTCAAGATAAAGCACAAAAATGGTGGAATTACTGGCGCTTGTTTTTTATTTCTACAGCTGAATTTTTTGGCTATAATAAGGGGAATGAATGGTTTGTCAGTCATTATCTTTTTAAGAGGTCTTAGAAATGAAAAAAAATGCAAATATTGGAGGTAGAGCTTATAGTAATGGCCTTAGATTAATGAACAGAAGTCGATCTGTTAAAGTATATTATAATGAAACTGGAGATCTCCAGTATGAAATAAATCGTGCCAAAAAAAGCAGATATAATGATTTAATTAAAGATATTCCAATTATAAGGGGCATATTCATTCTATTGTATTCTCTTTTGGTTTTCTTAAAAGAAGTAATTAAAAACCCCTTACAGTACTGGTTTATTTTTCTAATTATAATTTTAGATGCATATTTTTGGTTTGGTAGCAGTGGTGAGGGCGGCACTTTAGATTTAATTTTTCTAATGATCTATGTTTCTATACCAGTAATTCTAATTATATTTTTTCGCAAAAATATATCAGAAGTATTAAAATATCATGGAGCAGAACATATGGCAGTAAATTATTATGAGAATGACTGTAGGGGAAATATTAAAGACTATTCCAGACTCCATAAAAGATGTGGAAGTAATTTTGTTTTTTATTATCTCTCATTTCAAATTATAGCTTTTTTTATAAACTTAAATTTAAATTTCTTAGTTGAGCACCTCCTATATATTGGTTTAGCCTATGAAGCTATGATTCATACTCCTGACAGCTTTTTACCTGTTGTAACTATTATTCAAAGGTTTATGACAAAAAAACCTGATGAAAAACAGCTTAAAGCCGCAGAAGCTGCCTTGAAAATTTTAACCGAAGATTATTATATGAGCTAGTTTGTTTAATAAAAATAGAAAATAGAAGTTATATATTTAAACCTGTCTTTTGGCAGGTTTTTTCTTTTTTTTCAGGCATATATTTGTTCTGTTCCGAAATATTTGACATTATACGACTAATTATAGTATGATTAGACAAAGAAAATAAATTTAATCCGGCAGACAAAGGCTACTTTTTTCGAAAGCAAAAAGGCGCAAAGTCAGGACCTAAAGCTCAGCTATGGTTGACTGATTACCTAAGAAGGGTTATTTATTAACCTGTAGTCTTTTAATGGCTGCAGATTTTTTAATTTACTCTCTTTTAGGGAAGTTTATAGTTTTTATTTAAGTTTTATCTAAAGGTTTATATTATTCAAAGGAGAGGTGAGATGTTTTGCTTAAAAAAATTACTGTATTGATTGTTGTTGCTTTTGTAGTTTTGACTCTAACAGGATGTAGTTCAAACAATAATTCTGATGGTTATGGCGAATTGGCACTAAATATTGCTGATAGACCGGTTAATGATGTTGTTGAAGTTTTGGTAACTATCGATGAGGTTCAAGTACATAGAGATGGTGTCTGGGAAGTTATAAACGATTTTGAAGATCAAGGTGGAGAAAAAGTATTTGATCTTTTAGATCTCCGTTTCGAAAAAGCATTATTAGGACAGGAGAGATTAGCAGCTGGAGAATATGATCAGATAAGATTGATTGTTGCTTCTGAAGAGGGAAATGGAGATCCAAAGGAATTAATAAAATCAAGAGTTGTATATAAAGATGTATCTAAAGATGACGATAATTTATTCATCCCAAGCGGAATGCAGACAGGTTTAAAAATCAACCATGATTTTATAGTTCAAGAAGGTTCAATTACAGAACTAACTCTTGATGTTAATGTTGCAGATATGCTTAATGAGGCAGGAAATAGTGGGAATATTATTTTAGGGCCAACTTCTATAAAAATAATAGATGAGATTGTTTCTGGAAGTATTACCGGTCAGGTGCTTAATGGTACATTAGAGACACCAGAAGCTGTAACTGATCAAGATGTGAATGTTGAAGCTTATGAAAGTGATGCTGATATAGAAACAGCTGATCCTGTTGCTTCTACAGTTGCTTTAAGTGAAGAAGATGAAGATGGTAGACCAGCCGGTTCATTTTACTTAAGAGG
>CAZYRX010000039.1:0-19631 GCA_964649895.1 uncultured Halanaerobium sp. | reverse complement strand
CGCTACACTGGCAGTGTAGAGGCCAGGGGTTCGAATCCCCTTATCTCCACCAAAGATATAATTATTTTTGTGGTTGGAGAAAAAATCATATAATATGAGATAGGAAATGCATAGATTATTATATAATCTTACTTCCTAAAATTTATTTCCTACATCTAACATGGAGGGGTGCCCGAGTGGTTAAAGGGAGCAGACTGTAAATCTGCCGGCGATGCCTACAAAGGTTCAAATCCTTTCCCCTCCACCATTATGCGGGAATAGCTCAGTGGTAGAGCATCACGTTGCCAACGTGAGGGTCGCGAGTTCAAATCTCGTTTCCCGCTCCATTTATAATTTTGCACCCAGAGGGTGCTTTTTTTGTTTTATAATTAATTAAAAATTATGACTTTAAGACAACTACTTTATTATTATTGATATTACTGCTATAATTATATTGCATATATTTTAAAATATAAAAATGTGGGTATTTCAGATCTTATCTGAAAAATACAACTTATGAGGTGTTATTAATGCATGAAAAATTATTTACTCCTGGACCAACTGAGGTAAGAACAGAATTACTACAGGAAATGTCTAATGCTCAAATTCATCATAGAACTAAAGAATTTTCAAAATTATATGATGATATTCAAAAGAACTTAAAAAAATTGCTTTTTACTGAAAATCCTGTATTATTATTTAGTTCTTCATCTACTGGTGCAATGGAGGCAGCTGTTACTAACGGTGTAAAAAAACGTTGTTTGAATTTTGTTAATGGTGCTTTTTCTGAACGTTGGCATAAAATAACTGCTAAAAATGGTGTTCCATGTGATAGAGAAGATCTTCCCTGGGATAAAGCAGTAAAACCTGAACTGGTTGATAAAAAATTATCTTCGGGTCAGTATGATGCTATTACTGTTGTATTAAATGAAACCTCTACTGGTTTAATGAATCCAATTAAAGAGATTGGAGAGGTAGTAAAAAAATATGATGATGTTGTTTTTCTGGTTGATGCCGTTTCTGGTATGGCTGGAACAAAAATTGAAGTGGACAACTGGGGTATTGATATGTGCTTAGCAGGTGTTCAAAAAGCTTTTGCCTTACCTTCTGGCTTAACTGTGGCCTCGGTAAGTGAAAAGTTACTTGAGCGTGCAGAAGAAGTAGAAAATAGGAGTTATTATTTTAATTTGCCTTTATTATATAAATATCATAAACGATCTCAAACAAGAACCACTCCAGCAATTCCACAGCTTTTTGCATTAAGAAAACAACTTAACGATATTGTAGAGGTAGAAGGTATAGAAAATAGATTTGAAAGACATAAAGAAATGGCAGAATATATTCAAAATTGGGCTTTGAAATATTTTGATATTTTTGCTGAAGAAGGTTATTGGTCTGATACAGTTACCTGTATAGAAAATACAAGAGGAATTGATGTTGAAGGTTTAATTAATAGATTAGTTGATACATACAATATTCGAATTGCTAATGGTTATGGAGATTTAAAGAACAATGCCTTTAGAATTGGCCATATGGGTGATCTGAATTTGGTTGATTTAAGAGGTTTAACTGCAACAATTGAAGATATTTTAAAACTGTAAATCAGATTATATATAATATTTAGAGAAAATGGTGAAGTCTGTTGAGAAGACATAGAAAACTAGTTTTTTTAGCTTTTATGATGATGATAATGTTGGGATTTATAAACAACATTAGAGGAACTCTAATCCCTTCTTTTAGAGAATTTTTTGCAGCAAGTTATTCACAAATAGGTTTTATGCTAATGGCAGCTTCATTAGGGTTTATGTCTGCCACTTTTTATGGTGGAATTGCTGCCAGCAGATTTGGATTAAAGAAGGTAATTGCTGTTGGTTTTTTTCTTTCAGCACTTAGTATTAGTCTGATGGGATTTATTCATCAGTTTATATATTTAATTTTATTAATGTCGTTATTGGGAGTAGGACTTGGACTTGTCGAAATAGGAGCTAACTCTTTGGGGGCCAAGATTTTTGTAAATAAATCTGCTATGATGATGAACATGCTCCATTTGTTTTTTGGAGTTGGTGCATCAATCGGCCCTCGTTTTGCTGGCTGGCTTTTAAGTTTAAATTTCACCTGGTACCAGATCTATTATACAGCTTTAATTTTAATTAGCTTCTTAATAATTTATTTATTTTTTTCTGAATTTCCAACAGAATTAGAAAATGATAGAAAAGATAATATCGCAATAAAGAATATTCTTAGCCAAAAAAAGGTCTGGTTTTTTGCAATTGTACTTGGCTCAGGGGTAGTTGTTGAAGTTGGGATAGGTAGTTGGTTAGTCAATTATTTATATGTTGGACGGTCTTTTGCTGAAACCACTGCTTCTAGTTATTTATCTTTATTTTTTATTGTTTTTACAGTAGGAAGACTTGTTGGAGGATATTTTACAGAGCATCTTGGATATTTAAAAATTCTTTTTTATTTTTCTTTTGGAATGATATTTTTATTTAGTATAGGGCTTTTTGTTAGTGGTAGCTATGGGGCAATTTTGTTTTCAATGGTCGGTTTTTTTGTTTCTATTATTTTCCCAACCATTATGGCAATTATTATGTATGAGTTTAAACAAGGAGTTAGTTCTTATATGGGTTTCATCATTACAACTGCCTCAGCTATAAACATGTTGTCTAATTGGTTAATAGGAACAATAACTGATTTTTTCGGTGTTTTTATTGGATTTGCCAGCATTGGGATGTATATGCTTATAATTGTACTTTTTTTATATTTGTTAAGCAAAGAATTAGAATATGATTTTTCAAAATAATAATATTAGTGAGATCTTATTAAAATAAAAAACTCTAATGCTCAGCTGAAAAGCAGGCATTAGAGTTTTATTTATATAATAAAATCAAATTTCAATATAACTGAGATCTTTAACATCTGTATTTAAATCATCAAGATGTTTTTTTATTTCTTTCATTGTTTCGGGTGATGGTTTTGAATCTATCTGCATTAACATTATTGCTTCTCCACCTTCAGCTTGACGACCAACCTGCATATTAGCAATATTAATATTTTGTTCACCAAGAGTAGTTCCGATTTTTCCAATAACTCCTGGTTTATCAGTATAACTAACAATAATAAATTCACCTGAAAGATCTAAGTCTATTCTGAGGCCGTTAATTTCAATAACTCTATTACCAATAGCCAAAGACGTTCCTGCTAGACTGTAATTACCCTTATTAGTATTTAGATGAACTGTGATAATATTATTAAGTTCACCTTCCTGCTGAGTTTTACTTTCTTTGATTGAAATACCTCTTTCTTCAGCAATATGCATTGCATTTACTAAGTTAATACGATCATCTAAAATGGGTTCTAATATTGATTTAACCAAACTGAGGGTCATTGGTTTAGAACTAATTTCATTAACTTCTCCACCATAATCAATTTCAATTGATTGAATTCTTTCATGACCTTTCCATTTAGCCATCAAATTACCCAATTTAGTAATTAAGGTAATATACGGTTTAGCTCTGACAAATTCTTGTGGATCCATTGCTGGGATATTTAGTGGTGATTCTGGTAAATTATTTTTAAGAACAGATACTACTTCTTCAGCAGCCATAATAGCTACATTATCCATAGCTTCAGTTGTTGTACCTCCAAGATGGCAGGTCATAATAACTCTATCTGGATATTGCAAAAGTGGATTATTTGCAGCAGTTACTGGCTCTTCTTCATGAACATCAATTGCTGCTCCAGCTATTTTTTTATTTTCCAATGCTTCAGCTAATGCTTTTGTATCAACATTTTGGCCTCTAGCACAATTAATTATTCGTGCATTTTCATTCATGACAGCAAATTCTTTATGACTCAAAATATGATAGGTTTCATCTGTAAGTGGTGTGTGTAAACTTACATAATCTGATTTCTCCAAAACTTCTTTAAATGGCAGCAGTGGTACATTTATTTTATCTGCTTTTGATGGTGCTAAATATGGGTCGTTTGCAATAACTTTCATACCAAAACTTTGTGCCCTTTTAGCAACCCTACTTCCAATTCTTCCAAGACCAATGATTCCCAGTGTCTTACCTTTAACTTCAACACCTTGATATTTTTTCCTATCCCAGATGTCATTATGTAATGCCTGATTTGCCTGAGGTATATTACGTGAAAGTGAAAGCATCATTCCAATTGTATGTTCTACAGCAGAAATTGTGTTTCCTGTAGGTGTATTAAAAACAAAAATACCTTTTTTAGTAGCCTCATCTAAATCAATATTATCATAACCTGTTCCTGCTCTTCCAATTACCTTTAAACTTTTAGCTTTTTCTAAGGCTTCCTTATCGAGTATTGTCATACTTCGGACAATAATTCCATCATAATCTTCAACAGTGTTTAAAAATTCTGATCTACTTTGATCAGGCTTGAAATCGACTTCCATCCCGGCCTTTTTCAAAATATCAATACCTTTTTGAGAAATATTGTCACTTACCAACACCTTATACACTTATTACCACTCCTTATCTCTTCTTGCTACTAATTTTTTTTAATTATATCGGATAAAAATTAATAAAGCAAGTTAAAAGTGTATTCACCAGCAATAAATGAAAAAGATAATATTTTCTTTATATTTTAAATATTATGATATATTAAAGTTCCTTGCTGTAATAAGAATAAAAATATATAATATACTAAAGGGAGTGATTTTATGGCAGAGGTATTTCCATTTAGAGGCTATAGATATAACAAAGAAAAAATAGCCGATTTAAATAAAGTAGTGACTCAACCTTATGACAAAATTGACAAAGACATGCAGGCAGGTTATTATGAAAAAAGTCCTTATAATATTGTAAGGTTAATTTTAGGCTGTGAAGAAAATCGATATAAAAGTGCAGCAGAAAATCTTGAAAATTGGATTGATGAGCAAATACTGATAAGAGATGAGGAAGCTGGATTTTATCTTTATAATCAAGAATATTTTGTTGAAGGAAAGAAATTTGTTAGAAGAGGTTTTATTGGAGTAGGTGCTTTAGAATCTGGAGAAGTAGTAAAAGAACATGAAACAACTATGGAAGGTCCAAAAGCAGATAGATTAAATTTAATTAGAGCAACTGAAGCAAACTTTGGACACATTTTTATGCTTTATTCAGATTCTGATAATGAGATAAATAATCTTTTTAGTGAAATTATGAATGATGAGGCATTGATAGAAGTAAAAGATGAAGATAAAAACACACATAAGATTTGGAAGATAACTGATCCAAATTTAGTTGAACAGGTTTCAAAAAAGATGGAGAATAAAAACTTATATATTGCAGATGGCCATCATCGTTACCAAACAGCTTTAAACTATCAAAAAGAATGTAAAGAAAAAGGATGGAAAGCTGATGGAGTTGAAAGTTTTAATAACCGGTTAATGACATTTATTAATATGGATGACCCCGGTCTCCAGGTTCTGCCAACCCATAGATTGCTTTATGGGGTAAAAGAATTTAGTTTAGATGAATTTTTAGAAAAAGTGGCCGCAGATTTTAAAATTTATACTTTCGAAAATAAGGAAGAAATGTATAAATTTATTGACGAGAATAAAAGCAAAAATGTTTTTGGATTTAAGTCAAAAGATGCTCTTTTTAGAGTTTTTGAATTTACAAATAAAGACAAATTAGAAGAGATCAAGAAAAATCATTCTCAGGAATATGCCAATCTGGATGTTACAATACTTCATAAGATAATTTTAGATGATTACCTAGGTATTGACGAAAAAGCATTAGAAGCGAAAACTAACCTTGACTATATTCGTTATCGTGATAATGCCCTAGAGTCATTGAAAGATAGCAAATATCAGGCTGCATTTATTTTGAATCCTACCTCAGTTAAAGAAGTTAAAAAAATTGCAGATAAAGGTGAAAAAATGCCTCAGAAATCTACTGATTTTTATCCTAAATTACTTACTGGACTTGTAATAAATAAGTTATCAATAATTAAATAATTTGAATTAAAATATAGAAATCCCTTTTAATCCTGATAGATTTTGTTTTCTGTAGTCTTATCAGATTAATGGGGATTTTTTTGAGGCAAACTAAAGCAGATTTAATTAAGTTAGATATTGACTATAAAGTATGATATATTTATTAAAGATACTCATAAGTAATTTTTCAAAAAATAATCACATTTAAAAGAAGAAATTACTGAGGCGGCTGATAATAGATGAAGAATAAATATAGATTAATATATACTTATATAACTGCAATTGTATTATTGTTAGTTCTGGTTTTAATATCATTAATGCTGGGGTCTAGTAATATAGCTGTGTCTGATATATTTAATTTTATTAGTGGAAATGCAGAGATTGATGCAGCTTCTAGGTTGATTTTAGAAGAAATTAGATTGCCAAGAATTATTCTTTCTTTCATTGTAGGGGCAGGACTTGCAGCTGCCGGTACTGTATTTCAAGGAGTTATCAGAAACCCAATGGTTGATCCTTATATTATTGGGATTTCTGCTGGTGCAGGTACAGGAGTTATGCTCGCTTTATTGTTAGGTATAGAAATAATTGCTTTTAACTTAAGTTCCATACCAGTTTTTGCATTTTTAGGAGCAATCCTAACAGTTTTTATTGTCTATCATTTGGCAAGGGTTGGAGGCAAATTGCCTGTTTTGACATTTCTTCTTGCAGGAGTTGCAGTAAGTTTTATTTTAAATTCAGTAATGTCATTTTTGATGGTTATAAGAACTGAAAACTTACAACAAATTGTATATTGGTTAATGGGAAGTATGGCAGGAAGTACATGGTCTGATATAAGAATGATTTTACCCTATTTTATAATTGCTATGTTAATAATCATTTATTATTTAAAAGATTTAAATATAATTTTACTGGGAGAAGAGAGTGCTGTTCATTTAGGAGTTGATGTAGAAAAAGTTAAAATTATTCTATTAGGTGCTGCCTCCTTAATTACTGCTTCAGTTGTATCTGTGAGTGGAAGTATTGGGTTTATTGGATTAGTAGTACCACATATGGCAAGGATGATTATTGGTCCAGATCACAGAAAATTATTTCCGCTTGCCGTTATTTTGGGAGGTGCTTTTTTACTTATAACAGATAGTTTAGCAAGAACAATTATGGCTCCATTAGAATTACCAGTTGGAATAATTACAGCTCTTGCTGGTGGACCATATTTTATATACCTTTTACGCACTAAAACTAAAGATATTTGGTGATAATAATGATTAAAACAGAAAATATTAAATTCAGTTATAACAAAGAAGAAATACTTAAAGGTATTGATCTAAATTTTAAAAAGGGAGATTTTGTAGGTATTATTGGTCCAAATGGTTCTGGTAAATCTACATTGCTAAAAAATATAAGTAGAAGTCTTCATGCTGATAGTGGGACTATTTATTTAGACAGCAGAATACTGAGTGAATATGATTCAAAAGAACTTGCTCAAAAATTAGCTGTTGTTCCTCAAGACTGTCAGATAAGTTTTAATTTTGATGTATATGATGTTATTATGATGGGCAGACATCCTTATCAAAAAAGATGGTCTCGTTTAAGTGCAAAAGATAGGAAAATTGTTCAAGAAGTAATGGAAGTTACAGATACTCTAAAATTAAAAGAAAAAAAGATAAATGAACTTTCTGGAGGAGAAAGGCAGCGAGTTATTATTGCTAGGGCACTTGCCCAGAAACCAGAAATTCTGCTCCTGGATGAGCCAACAGCAAGTTTAGATATAAATTATCAGGGGGAAATATATGATTTGCTTAAGCATTTGAATACTTCAATGGATCTAACAATTATTACTGTATCACACGATTTAAATTTAACAGCACAATACTGCAAAAAGTTAATTTTGCTTAAAAATGGAAATATTTTTGCTTCAGGAAGTGCTGAAGAAGTTTTGACTGAAAAAAATATTGAAAAAGTATACAATACAAAAGTTATGATTTATAATAATCCCATTTCAAATAAGCCATTTATAACTCTAATTCCTTCTTCAGGACAAAATGAAAAAAATAGCAGTAAAAATTTGAAAATCCATGTCATTTCTGGTGGAGGGACTGCTAAATTTTTTCTTGCTGATTTAGTTAAATTAGGTTATGAAATAAGTATAGGAGTTTTGAATATTGGTGATGCTGACTGGCAGCTGGCCCGAGAGTTTGGCTTAGAAATAATTGATGCACCTCCTTTTGAAGATATATCTCAAGAGGAAATAGATAAAAATAAAAAAATGATTTCTAAATCTGATGTTATAGTAATGACTGATCTCCCATTTGGACATGGAAATCTTGAAAATCTTAAAATTTTAGAAAAATTTCCTAATAAAATTAAAATATTTTTTAATAACATAGATATTGTTGAAAGAGATTATACCAAAGGAAAAGCAGAAGTCATATGGGAAAATTTACTCAATGATGATAATATAATACTGATAACACAGAAAGAAGAATTATTTAATGAAATTAAAGAACTGGAGAAATTAAAGGTGGATAATAAATTATGATTAAGGCTGCTGAATTAGATAAAGAATATTTTGTTGTATTAATACCTGGGAAAAAACTAGTTGAAACAGCTGCTCAGGTTCAAAAAATTGTATCTGAACATTATAATCTTTATCCAGACCAGATTTATCCTCAACTTCATATAACTATTGATAGAATTGATAAAAATAATGTAGAACAGGCAAAAATAATAATGCAAAAAAAAGTTAAAAAATTTGGGGAAATAGAAATTGAAGTTGCAAGATTTAGCTGTATTAAATTTTCAGGTGAACACCAGCTTGTATTAGAAGTTAATGAAACTCCTTCTTTAAAAAAATTTGCAGAAGAAATACATCAAGAATTATATGATAATAATATATCAACAATAGATAATTATGAAGAGTGGATATTTCATATTACAATAATAAGTAATATTTTTGCAAAAAATCCTATACCAATGGATGAATTAACAGAAATCTGTTTATTTATGGAAGGAATGTCCAGACCGCTTTCGGCACATGCTGAACAATTAGAAATCTGGAAACCCACATTAGATCCGGTGGAAAAAATTATTGCAAGTTTTGATTTAAAAGATAATTATTAAATATTTAGGAGTGGTAAAATGGGAAGTGAAATTAAAGGTTTTATTTTTGATCTTGATGGAGTAATTACTGATACTGCAGAATATCATTATAAGAGCTGGCAAACTCTGGCAGATGAAGAGGGGTTTACTTTTAACAGGGAAATAAACGAACAATTACGTGGTGTATCCAGAATGGATTCTCTTGATATTATTTTAGATGGTAAAGATGTTCCTCAAGAAACAAAACAAGAGTGGACGGATAGGAAAAATAGTTATTATCAGAAGTATTTAGAGGAAATAAATAAAGATAATATTTTGGATGATATGGAAGCTAAATTAAACAAATTGATTAAAGAGGGATATAAGATTGCGGTTGCATCTTCGAGTAGGAATGCAAGAAAAGTATTAAGTAATCTAGAAATATCTGAAATGTTTGATACTATATCCGATGGAAATAGTGTTGAAAATGCTAAACCCGCACCTGATTTATTTTTACATACTGCTGAAAAACTTGGGCTTAAACCTGAGCAGTGTGTGGTTTTAGAAGATGCTGAGTCTGGGGTAGAAGCTGCTTTGGCAGCTAATATGAAAGCTGTAGGTGTAGGTCCTGAAGGTAGAGTTGGTAAAGCGCACCTTATTTACAGCACTGTAGAAGAGATTGATTTTGATGAAATAATAGAAAGCCTGTAAAAATTGAAAAAAATTTAATAATTAAGCAGGAGTTTAAGAGTCTGTAGAGAATAATAGTTACAGAGCATCAATTTTTTATGCAGGCTCTTTTTTATTTATTTATTTTCGCAAGCGCTTGCGTAATGGAGGCTTAAAGATGCAAATTACTTTAAAAGATATTGCTAGAATGGCTGGGGTAGCAGAATCGACGGTTTCAAGAGCATTAAATAACAAAAAGGGTGTTAGTGAAAAAACAAAGAAAAAAATACTTAAAATTGCAGAAGAGAATGATTATCGTCCAAATCAACTTGCAAGAGGCCTTGCGGCTAATAAGACAAATATGATTGCCGTTGTGCTTTCTGAAATGGATAGCCCAGGCAATATAGAAATTGTTAAAAGTATAGAAGAGGCCGCAGAAGCTGATGATTATCAAATTATTTTATGTAATACGAAAAATGATCCTGAGAAAGAAAGATCTTACCTTTCATTACTTGAGTCAAATCAGGTAGATGGTGCTGTATTTATTGGTGGTAAATTGGTTGGCAGCCATCTTCTCAGAGCAAGTTTAGGTGATAATGCAATTGTTTTAGTAAATCGCCTGTCCGAAGAAAATTTTTTTACATCAGTACTAACAGATTACAGTATTGGGATTTATAAAGCGGTAAATCATCTTTTAGAACAAAATTATAAAAACATAGCTCTAGTCTGTGGCAGTAGAAATAACCTTATTGAAGAAGAAAAAATTAACGGTTATTTTAATGCTTATCAGGAGGCGGATCTTAAAGTAGATCCAAACTTAATTTTTGAGACAGATTCAAGCAGACAAAGTGGTTATAATGCATTTTTAAAAATCATTAAAAATGATCCTGTACCAGATGCTTTTATTTCAACAAAAGAACTTACAACTATTGGTCTTGTTGAAGCAATAAAAACTGGAGGATTTTTTATTCCAGAGGATTTTGCTGTTGTAGGATATGGGGACAACATACTAACTTCGATTATTGAGCCACCACTGACTGTTTTGAGTGAACCTTCTAAAGAGCTTGGTAGAATATCATTTGATTTTTTGCTTAAGCTGATTAGCGATAAGTTGGAAGGACAGCAGATAAAAGTTTTAGCTCCTAATTTAATAATTAGGAAATCTTCAATATCAAAATATACCTAAATTTTTTAAGGAGGAATAATGATATGGCAAATGTTACATTAAAACATGTTTATAAGCGTTTTGGAGATTTAGTTGCGGTTAAGGACCAGAGTTTAGAAATTAAAGACAAAGAATTTTTAGTGTTAGTAGGACCATCTGGATGTGGTAAATCTACTACCTTAAGAATGATTGCTGGTCTTGAAGAGATTAGTGAAGGTACTATTGAGATAGCTGATCAAGTAGTAAATGAAGTAGCTCCAAAAGACAGAGACATTGCAATGGTTTTTCAGAACTATGCACTTTATCCACACATGAACGTATATGATAATATGGCTTTTGGATTAAAGCTCCGTAAGTTTCCTAAAGATGAAATTGACAGAAGAGTACAGGAAGCTGCTGATATTTTAGGCATTGAAGAACTTTTACAAAGAAAGCCAAAACAGCTTTCTGGAGGACAGCGACAGCGTGTAGCTCTTGGTAGAGCAATAGTCCGGGAACCAAAAGTATTTTTGATGGATGAGCCTCTATCTAATCTTGATGCAAAATTAAGAGTACAGATGAGAACAGAACTCTCAAAATTACATGATCGTCTTCAAACAACAATGATTTATGTAACTCATGATCAAACTGAAGCTATGACAATGGGTGACAGAATTGTGGTACTTAAAGATGGAGTTATTCATCAGGTCGATGACCCATTAACTTTATATAACAAACCAAATAATATGTTTGTTGCTGGTTTTATCGGTTCACCTGCTATGAATTTTATGGATGCTAAGATAGTAAAAGACGGAGATACTTATTATATTGATGGCCATGGTACTTTTAGAATTAGGATTCCTGAAGATAAAGAAGATTTGATAAAAGAATATAATGGTAAAGAAGTTGTTTTTGGTGTCAGACCAGAGGATATAGTTGATACTGAGATAACCCATGACTTTGAAGTTGAAGAAGATAATTCATTTAAAGCTGATGTTGAGGTTGTCGAGCCAATGGGTTCAGAAATTTATCTGTATCTTGCAGAAGCAGGTCATTCTTTAATTGCTCGTGTTGAAGCAGAAAGTAAAGCAGAAGTTGGAGACACAATTAATCTTGGTGTAGATTTAAGAAAGATTCATGTATTTGATGCAGAAACAGAAGATGCTATTTTTTAAAAATTAATTTGTTAGTTATTGTCAGTTTTTCTTGGTACCAGGTACCTTAATCATGATTAAGGTACCTGGTACTTTATATTTTACCTTTGCTAAATAATTAAAATTCACATATAATTATATATAAGAAGACTATTTTAAATAGCTGAGATTCTTATTTAAGAAAATCAGGAGGTAAATTATGCCAAGGCAGCGCAAAGATTTTTTGTTAAATCCATTTATTATTGCATTAGTAGTTATTATTGTCATTATTGCTTTTTTTAATTTCTGGCAGAACATGCAAAAAATGAACAAATTAGAAAAAGAAATTGACAATATCAAAGAGGAAATAGCTGCAGCAGAAGCTGAAAACAAAGAATTACGTGAACAACTTGAAAATACTAATGACCTTGAATATATTGAAGAAGTTGCTAGAGAAAAATTAGGGTTAGTTAAGCCCGGAGAAATGTTATTAGTACCAGTTGAAGAAAATGCTGAAGAAGATAAAAAAAATACAGATAAAAATTAACTTTATAAATGCTGCAAATAAAGGAGACTTGTAATGGCCAAACATATTGAGACTGATATATTAAAGTTAACAGCTGAAAAATTAAATATAAAAAAATCAAATGTAGATAAGACAGTAGATTTACTTGATGATGGTAATACTGTACCATTTATTGCTAGGTATCGAAAAGAAATGACAGGTAGTATGGATGAGGAACAAATCAGAAATATAGAAGAAGAAATTGATTATTTAAGGCGGTTAACAGAGAAAAAAAATGATGCTGCAGAAGCAGCACAGAAACAGGATCAATTAACAGATCAATTGATTGATAAATTAAAGAATGCAGATACTCTTCAAGAAGTTGAAGATTTACATCGCCCATTTAAAGTGAAGAAAACTACCAAGGCTGCAAAAGCGATTGAAAAAGGGCTGCAGCCTCTTGCTGATATAATTTTTTCTCAGGATAATTCTGCTGGTATTCCAGAAGAAATTGCCAGAGAATATATTGACAAGGAAAAAGACTTAAATGATGTTGAAAGTGTATTAAGTGGTGCTGAAGATATTATTGCTGGAGAAATATCTGATGATGCTGATCTTCGCAAGTTGTTAAGAGAATATATATTTTCAAAATCAGTTATATCTTCTGAATTAAAAAATGAAGAAGAAGCAGAAAAATATAGAGATTATTATGATTTTAGAGAATCTATAAATAGAATCCCTGCTCATAGAATTTTGGCTTTAAACAGGGGAGAAAAAGAAGAGGTATTAAGAATAAAAATAAAAGTTGATGATAAAAGAGCCTTGAAAAAGATTTATGATTTTTATGAAATGAAAGATGATGAGTTTTTTGAATATCTTGAAAATGCAGTTGATTATGCTTATAAAAGACTCATATTTCCATCTCTTGAAAGAGAAGTTAGGAACTGGCTTACTGATAAAGCTGAAAAAAAAGCAGTTAGCAATTTTTCAATAAATTTAAATGCATTATTAATGCAGCCTCCTCTTCAGGGAAAAATAGTTTTAGCGATTGATCCAGCATTTAGAACTGGATGTAAAATTGCTGTAGTCGCAGAAAATGGTGATTTGTTAGATACAGATGCAATTTATCCCCATCAACCAGTTTCTAAAGTTAAAGCAGCTGCAGAAACTACTGCTTCTCTAGTGAAAAAGCATAAAGTTGATTTAATTGTTATTGGAAATGGAACCGCCAGCAGAGAAACTGAACTTTTTATTTCTGAATTAATTACAGAAGGTATGGATGTAGAATATACAATTATTAGTGAAGCTGGGGCATCGGTTTATTCTGCCTCAAAAATTGCAAGAAAAGAGTTTCCAGATCTTGATGTTTCAATTAGAGGAGCAGTATCTATAGCCAGAAGAATACAAGATCCACTTGCAGAACTTGTTAAAATTGATCCGAAATCTCTTGGTGTAGGAATGTATCAGCATGATATTTCTCAAAAAAGGCTTGAAAAAGCCTTAAATGATGTAGTAGTTGATGCTGTGAACCATGTCGGAGTAGATTTAAATACTGCATCAGCCTCCTTGTTAACCTATGTGGCTGGAATTAGCTCTAATAATGCAGATAAGATTATCAAATATAGAAAAGAAAATAATCAATTTAAAAAAAGAGAAGAGCTGCTAGATGTATATGGATTTGGCCCTAAAACTTATGAACAATCAGCTGGATTTTTAAGGATGGATTCTAAAGAAGATCCACTTGCATTAACTCCAATACATCCAGAATCTTATGATGCAGCTGAAAAAATATTAAATAAAATTGATTTTGAGCTTGAAGATATTAGAAAGACAGATAAGCTTGAAAATATTAGAGAAAAATTGAAATCATTAGCTCGTATTGATACTGCAAATGAATTAGAGATAGGACTTCCTACTGTTACAGATATATTTAAAGCATTAGAACAACCAGGAAGAGACCCAAGAGAGTCAATGCCGGGGCCAATTTTTAGAAAAGATATATTAAAAATTGATGATATTAAAGAGGGTATGATTTTTATGGGTAAAGTCAGGAATGTAGTTGATTTTGGAGCATTTATAGATATTGGTCTTAAACAGGATGGTTTACTTCATATTTCGGAAATGAGCGATTTTTATGTGAGTGATCCATTTGAAATTGTCCATATTGGGCAAAGTATTGAGGTAAAAGTTTTAAATGTTGATAAAAAAAGGGATAGAATTTCTTTTACTTTAAAATTTTAGCTCATATATTTGACAGCTTTGTCTTAATTAAGTTATAATAATTACAATATTACTATCTAGGGAGGAATTTTTTAAGCATGTCCATTGAAGTTGGAAGTATAGTTGTAGGTAAAGTAACAGGGATAACTAATTTTGGCGCCTTTGTAGAACTGGAAGATGGAGAAACAGGCCTGATTCATATTTCGGAAGTGGCTAACACATATGTAAAGGATATTAGTAATTTCCTTAAAGAAGATGATGAAGTTAAGGTGAAGGTTATTAATATCGATGATGACGGAAAAATTGGTCTTTCAATCAAACAGTTAGAGGATCCAGATGACAGAATTGATCATGCTCCAGAAATGTCTTTTGAAGAAAAAATGGATCGTTTTCTGAAGCAGAGCAGTGAACGTCAGCAGGATTTGAAGAGTAGGGAGGCGAAAAAGGGCGGTAATTCTAAATAAATATTTACCAGTTTTTATTGACTTTTCTAAACATCCTTTAACTTATTTAAAGGATGTTTTCTCTTTTTTTTATCGTCAGCTTTATTTTATCAAATATAATTTTATTACGGGGAGTTATTGAATGGAATTACAAGATGAAAGAATAATTGAGATACAAATAAATAGAAAAGTTGATAATTTTGTAAAAACTATATACTCCTGTCCTTTTGATTACCCAGCAGTTGTATTAGTAGATGCATTTAAAAATAATTATCCAGCTCCCACTATTTTTTGGTTAACCTGTCCATATTTAACTTATGAAGTTGATAGGCTTGAATCAGATACCGATTTAATTGATAAATTAGGTAAAAGATTAAAAGAAGATTGCAGTTTTAAAAAAGCTATGGATTCTGCACATGAAAGTTATGCAAAAAAAAGATTAGAATTATTAGATAATACACAGTTAAAAAATGCAGAGATGATTTCTGAGGATCTTCTGAAAACCCTTAAATTTTCAGGTGTAGGTGGTATTAAAGATAAGAATGGTATTAAATGTTTACATACCCATTTAGCTCATTATCTTGCAGGGGGAGATAACCCAGTTGGTAGGATTGTTTTTTCTAAAATAAACTGGCCTCAAAATTGTAAAATATGCAGTGAGAGGATTGATAAACTTGCTTGCAGCAGCAATTGATATAGGTACTAATTCATGTAGACTGCTTATTGGTGAAAATAATAATAATCAAATTAAGATTAAAAAACGCGAACTCAAAATCACGAGATTGGGTGAGGGTGTTGATAAAAATAGAAAATTGAATAAAAAAGCAGTGAATAGAGTTTTAAGTGCATTAAAATATTATAAAAAAATAATAGAAGAGTATAATATAGATAAAACAAGATTAATTGGAACAAGTGCTCTTAGAGATGTTGATAATTCTTATTTACTTTCAAAAGAAACAGCTAAATTAGGTTTTGAGTTAGAAATTATTAGTGGTAAAAAAGAAGCAGAACTCAATTATTTAGGAGCTGTTGATAATCTGGATGATGACTTTTTGCTTATTGATATCGGTGGAGGCAGTACCGAATTTATTTGGCCGTCTCAGTCTGGTATAAGTTTTGAGAGTCTTGATATAGGCTGTGTAAGGTTAACAGAAAGGTTTATATCTGAACCAGAATTTCCTTTAAAGGAAAGTGAAATTAGAGTAATACGCAATTTTGTTTATGATATACTAAAAGGCAGTTTCAATATCAAAAGAAATTTTAGCATAAAAGGTGTAGGAGGTACTATTACGACCTTAGCTGCTTTAAAATTGTCTATGGAAGATTATGACAGTGAAAAAATTGAGGGCACAACACTATATATAGATGAATTAAAAAATCTATTAGAAAAATTTAAAAAATTAAATTTAAATGATAGAATTAGATTAAAAGGGCTTCAGCCTAAACGTGCTGATATAATACCCGCAGGATTAATTATACTTTTAAAAATTTTAGAATATATTTCCAGTGAAAGTTTAACTGTCAGTGATCATGATTTATTATATGGTTTATTAAAAGAGGAACTTAATGTCTAAATTTATTTATCTGCAGGTCTATAACTTTCTATCGAGAAATATGGTAAAGAAAGTCGAGCATTAAATGAGTAATAACTGTTATTATTTAATGATATAAAAGTTAGGAGGGTCTTTTTGAATTTAGAAGAAAAATTTATTGAATTTGTTCAGAGCAATGATCTTCTTAAAAATGCCAAAAATATTCTATTAGGTGTTTCTGGAGGACCCGATTCACTAGTAATGCTGGAATTTTTTATAAAATACAAAAAATATTTCGGAATAAATATTGCGGTTGCTCATTTAGATCATCTTTTTAGGGAAGAATCAACTTCAGAAGCTGATTTTGTTGAAGAAAAGGCTAAAGATTTGGGCATAGATTTTTATAGAAAAACAGTAGATGTTCCAAAGATTATTGAAAAAGAAAAGATATCTGCAGAATCTGCTGCAAGACATGAGAGATTTAAATTTTTTAGAGATATATATGAAAAATTTGATTATGATTTACTTGCACTAGCACATCATCGTGATGATCAGGTAGAAACTATTCTTTTAAATATCTTTCGTGGGAGTGGCTTGCGGGGTTTAAGTGGTATTCAAAAAAAATTATCTTTAAACGGTTTAGAAATAATTCATCCTTTATTAAATTTAAGCAAGAGAGAAATTGAAGAATACTGTAGAGATAATAAGCTTGAACCGCGTATAGATAAAACAAATAAAGAAAATATCTACAGCAGAAATATTATTAGGAATAAAATTTTGCCTATAGTTGAAGAAGAAATCAATCCTTCAGTAAGAAAGGTTATAGCTCGTAATGCAGATTTAATTGCAGAAGAAGAAGAATTTTTAGATAAAAGTGCAGAAAACAAATTTTTAAGAGCTTTGATTTTTGCAAATGATAAAAATGTGAAATTAGATTTAAATATTTTAAAAAAATATGATAAAGTTATTTTGCGAAGAGTTTTAAGAAAGGCATATCAAAAATTAAATAATAGCTTAGATGATCTGTATCTAGATCATATTTTTGAATTAGAAAAACTATTAAGTGATACTACTACAGGTAGAGGAATTGATTTGCCTGCTGACACCAAGGTGTTAATTAATTATGATGAACTAATTTTTTGTAAAAATGATTTGCTGAACAAAGAGGTAAACAAAGAGAAAGAGAAAATTAAATTGCACTTAAACAAAAAACAATATTTTGATTATGGTTTTACAATAGTTACTGATACTGCCAAGGTAGAAGAAATTAAATTTAGTCTTGATAATAATACAGCGGTTTTAGATTTAGATAAGATAAAGTTACCTTTATATTTCAGATTTCGGAGGCCTGGTGATAGTTTTGTACCACTCGGAATGAAAGGTGAAAAGAAAATTAAAGATTTTTTTATTGATGAGAAGGTTCCAAGGTTAGATAGAGACAGGATTCCAATCATTGTTGATGCAGAGGATAATATAGTTTGGTTGGCAGGATTTAGAATTTCTGAAAATTATAAAGTAACTGACGATACTGCTAAAGTTTTGACCATGAAAATTATATTTAAAAAACAGGGGGATCATAATGGGCAAAAATAAAGTTTTTGAAAAGGATGTTGAGGAAGTTATAATTAATGAAGAGGAAATTAAACAGAGGATAAAAGAACTCGGTCTGGAAATCACAAAAAGTTATAATAATAATGATGATATAGTAATGCTCTGTATCTTAAGAGGTGCAGTTTTATTTATGGCAGATCTGGCCCGAGAAATAGATCTTCCAGTTGTTTTTGATTTTATGGATGTTTCTAGTTATGGTGCTTCAACTGAGTCTTCTGGTGTTGTCAGAATTATTAAAGATATGGAAGAAAATATTGAAGGAAGACATCTTTTAATAGTAGAGGATATTATTGATACTGGAAGGACATTAAAACATGTAGTTGACATGCTTCAGACCAGAAATCCTAAAAGCATTAAAGTTGTAACATTATTAGATAAACCTGAGAGAAGAGAAACAAAAGAAATTGAAGCTGATTTTAATGGTTTTGAAATACCTGATAAATTTGTAATTGGTTATGGTCTGGATTATGCTGAAAAGTACAGAAATCTTTCTTATATTGGTGTTTTGAAAGAAGAAAAATATTGTTAGATAATTATTAAGTTAGAATTATTAATCTTTTATTTAAATATATAATAAGTTTTATTTATTTCTAATTGAATTCTAATTTAACTATAAGCTGCTTATATTTACAAAAACTTATTATTGTGTTATAATATTTTACTGTATATAATCGAAGTTGTAGGGGAGGTTAAGAGTTTGAATAAATTTGTTAAAAATATAGGATTTTATTTAATATTGATTGCTATTTCTATATTAGTTGCTCAATTTTTTATGCAGCAGGGACCAGCAACTATGGAGAATTTCACATATACAAATCTTCTCCAAGAAGTTGCTGCCGATAATATAAATGAAGTAACTATTATTGGTAATGAAGAAATAACAGGTAATTTAAATGGTCAAAAATTTAGTGTTCCAGTACCACCAGAAGCAATACCTTCATTGATGCAGGAATTAAGAACTGGTGATGTTAATATTAGCACAAAACCACAGCCAACTGCTCCTTGGTGGGTAAATATCTTAAGTTATATTTTACCCGTGATCATTTTAATAGTTGCCTGGGTTTTTATTATGCAGAAAATGCAGGGTGGCGGAAGTAAAATGATGTCATTTGGTAAAAGCAAAGCTAAACTTGACCAGAGTAAAACTAAATTAAGTTTTGATGATGTAGCTAATTACGAAGAAGTAAAAGAAGAATTAAAAGAGGTTGTTGAATTTCTAAAGAATCCAGGTAAGTTTTCACAGTTAGGAGCGACTGTACCTAAGGGTGTACTTATGGTGGGCCCTCCTGGAACAGGAAAAACGCTGATGGCGAAAGCTGTAGCTGGAGAAGCAGGAGCACCATTTTTCTTTATCAGTGGTTCTGATT
>CAZYRX010000038.1:1698-20064 GCA_964649895.1 uncultured Halanaerobium sp. | reverse complement strand
AGAAGCGATTCTTTGTTGTTGAGAATTATATCAGCTACTTTTTTCATATTCGCATTTTCTAGAACTTAATCTCTGTTCCTCAAAATATATTTGTCAATATTTCTGCTTACCACCTGTAATATTTTGGTAGATAATCAAAAATATCTTACTCATTATTATTTCTTCCTATAAAATAAGATAAAAAACCCGCTATAAGCAGGTTTTTCTAAAATATAACATTTATTTATATGGTGAAAACTCTATACTTAAATTAAATATATATGTAATTCTATTTTTCTAAAATAAATATCTGCTGCTTTACCAGGCTTTATTATCACTGCCTAAAATTTTGATTTTTTCCTTTACTTTTTCAACAATTGCATCTCTTCCAGGACCAGTATAACTGTGGACATCATAAATTTCAGGATCTTCTGCAAATTTTTCTTTTATTTTTTGAGTAAAGGCCTGCTGAAAATCAGTATTAACATTAACCTTGTTCACACCATATTTTACAGCTTTTTGTACATCTTCACTAGAAACACCTGAGGCTCCATGTAAAACAATAGGCATATTTAATAACTTTTTTATGCGAGCCAGTCTTTGAAAATCTAACTCCGGTTTTCCTTTATATACACCATGAGCAGTACCGATTGCAACTGCTAATGCATCAACCCCTGTTTTTTCTACAAACTCTTTAGCCAGATCAGGGTCAGTATACATTGCATCTTTTGCCGCAACGGTGTGACCATCTTCAGTTCCCCCAATTGTGCCAAGTTCTGCTTCAACACTTACACCAACACTATGAGCTACTTCTACTACTTTCTTTGTTATATCAATATTATCTTTGAAATCTTTTTCAGAACCATCGATCATTACAGAAGAAAAACCAGTTCTTATTGCTCCTATTATAGATTCAAATTTATTTCCATGGTCTAAATGAAGAGCAACTGGAATTGTTGTTTCTTTAACCGCTTCTTTGACCATACTGCTAACATATCCCATACCTATATATGGAATAACTCGTTCACTTACTTGAAGTATTAATGGTGCATTCATTTCTTCTGCTCCCTGTAGAAAAGCCTGTATAAATTCCATATTATTAATATTAAATGCACCAACAGCATAGTTGTTTTTATCGGCATCTTCTAAAATATCTGCCATAGGTAATATATTCATTAAAAGTTCCTCCTCTATTAATTAAATGAGAAAAAAAATATCCAAAAAATTTGCATTATATAAATTTCCCTCCACTTTTAAGAGGAGGGAAATTCATTAAGGAGTTTAACCAAGAAAACTTAATTGCTTATTTAACTAATTCCTTATATTTAGTTTATTTCCTGACCAAATAATTCTTTATCACTAGGAATGTTTGGCTCGATTGGTTTTGCAACCCAGGTTACATTTAAGAAATGCTTGAGAGTAATATTTTCGGTTGTAATATTTCCACCCCAGGTTCCACAGCCCAGACTTAAGGTAAATGGCATTCCATTATTCCAGTTACCACTGTTACCATAACTTTGAGACTGTCTTACCATTATTCTACTTACAGTTGCTCTGTCACCCAATTTTTCTATATGTTCATCATTAAATGAGTGGATTCCACATGAATGTCCCAGACCCTGGAAATGCAGAATCTCATCTACTCTATCCATAGCATTTTCAAAACCACTGTACTTATAAACAGTTAAGATTACTGAAAGCTTCTCACCAGAAAATGGATATTCTTTACCTACACCATCTTCTTCTACAATAAAGAACTTAATATCATCTGAAATATCTATTCCTGCTGCATCTGCTATTGTTTTTGGTGAACGGCAGATTAAATCTACATTTAGATGATATCCTTCAACAAAAAATGCATCCTGTATCTTCTGCTTTTCTTCTGCAGTTGTCATATAACCGCCCTGTTTTTTAAGCTCTTCCATTAAATCATCATAAATTGATTCTTCTACAACAAGTGAGTTCTCTGTTGAACAGCTAGTACCATAATCAAAAGTTTTACCTTTCATTATCTTTTCTGCAGCATCCTCTAAATCTGCTGTTTGATCTACTATTATTGGTGCATTACCAGGTCCTACTCCATAAGCTGGTGTTCCTGATGAATATGCTGCTTTTACCATTGAACCACCACCAGTAGCTACAACAAGATCACTTTGTGCCATTAGTTCATTTGTAAGCTCAATAGATGGTTCTTCAATAATCTGCAATAAATCTGCAGGAGCTCCTACCTCTTCTAAAGCATCTCTCATAATATTAGTAATCATTGTAGATGTCTTTTTGCTGCGTGGGTGAGGTGAGAATATAATAGCATTTTTTCCTTTAAGGGCAAATAATGCTTTAACCGGTGGTGTTGCTTCACAGTTTGTAACTGGTACTATTCCACTTACTACTCCCACTGGCTTTGCAAATTTGATAAGACCTTCTTCATCGTCTTCCTCAATTTTGCCTGTAGATTTTAGATCTTTAATATCATTCCAGGCTCCACGAACCTTTTTAGTTATTTTTACTCTTTTGTGATCGACTACACCCATTTTAGTTTCTTCTACAGCCAATTCTGCTACTTCTTGAGCATCTTCTTCCTTTGCGGAAGCCATGGCTACTGCATTACATATTTCATCAATTCTTTCCTGACTGTAATCTGCTATCTCATCCATTGCTTTTCTTGCTTTTTTAATCATTTCTTGAACCTGTTTTTTTGCTTCTTCTGACATATTTATCACTCCTGTTTTAAAATTTGTTTTAAATTAGGTTTTAAAAGCAGGTATTTCAACCTGCCTTTTCAATTTTTTAAAATAGTCTATTTTTCAGGCCAGATTTTTGCATCTTCATCATACAGCCATTCATGATCAGGATCATCAACTCTATCTGTCCAAGGGTTATCATCAAAGTGTCTAATCATCCAGCAATAATACATTGCATATCCTGGTGCAGTTACTTGGGGATGGGTTTCTCCACCTTTGATAGCTGCTGCATCATGATCTTCAATTTTAAAAACATCATCACCTATAAAACAAGCTCCAAATCCCTGAGGTTTATTGAAACGATAATAGTAAATCTCAGGTTGTTCATGAGAATGAGGTGGGAAACTTGACCATTTTCCTGGATAGTCAATTACCTCACCTAACACCATATTAGAGTATGGTGCATTATCATAATCAAATATTGTAATTACATCTCTTGTTGCAGTTCCATTCATTAACCCTTTACCAAAGGTATCTTCTCTATAGTCACCGGGTTTATAGAATTTAGAATCGAAATCAGCTTCATTTTCTGTCTGCTGAAGAATAACCTGAGACTCCGCATTTGCTGTGAGTTTTACCTCAGTATTTTTTGGTACATGTAAGGCATGTGGTTTTTCATCAAATGGGTTATCTCTTTTTATTGCTTCGCTGTTACCTTCCCACTCAATGATAATATCTCCTTCAACCAATAGAAAAGCACTTTCCAACTCTTCTTCTAAAATCACTTCTGTCTGTTCCGCTTTCATTCTATAAACACCAAAGTCCATCAGCATATTACTGTATTTTCCATCTCTATCTATTATATTATTGTAACCATAATCAAAGTCATTATTATGTTTTGCTATCATTTTTAACCTCCTCTAAAAGAAAGCAATTTATTTATAATTAATACTGTCTTGCCTCTTCTATGTGTTCTTCTACCCATTTCCTTACTTCCTGAATGCTCTTCTTATCAGCAGTTTCTGCTACTCCAACTCTCCACCATGAATTATATTTATGAGCCATAGTTTTAGGCATAACTTTAATATCCAGCAGAGTTGAAACTGTCTGTTTTTTAGAATCCGCAACTGCTTCTCTTAATTCTTCAATTGTTCTAACTGTATATGTCTTACAGCCATAAGCTTCTGCACTTTTTGCAAAATCTATCGGCTGTAGAGGTCCGTCAAGTTTACCTGTGTCTTCATTTCTGAAACGGAATTCCGTACCAAAACTATCCATACCATGCTCCATCTCGAGATTGTTGATACAGCCAAAACCCATATTATCTAGTAGAATAATATTAATCTTTTTATTCTCTTGAATACTGGTTACTAATTCAGAATGAAGCATCAAATAAGATCCATCACCTACAAATGAATACACTTCTTTATCAGGTTCTGCCAGTTTAACTCCCAATGAGCCACTGATCTCATATCCCATACATGAATAACCGTACTCCACATGATAAGTATTTTCGCCTTTAGGACGCCAAATTCTCTGCAGGTCACCTGGTAGACTTCCTGATGAGCCTACTATAATGTCGTCTGCTTCTAATAAATCATTTAATTCTCCCAGAACTCTTGTTTGAGTTAAGCAAGAATCAGTTATTTCCTGGAATTCTTTAAATAATTTTTCTTGATCAATATGATCATCAATCTCTGGCACAAAATCTTCTCCTGTATACTCTACAGAATATACTCTCTCTACCTCTTCATTCAGTTTTTCTTTAGCATCTTCAATTTCTCCTGAATAAGAAGATTTATAACCTGTTTCTGCTAGAGCTTCTGTTAAATCTTTTAATGCCGCTTTAGCATCTGCTACAACCTGAAGACCATCCATTTTATATGCATCAAAGTTAGCAATATTTATATTGAGATAATCTACGTCTGGATTCTGGAAGATCCACTTTGAGGATGTAGTAAAGTCTGTATATCTCGTACCAACTCCAATTATTAAATCTGCTTCTTTAGCAATCATATTTGAAGCTAAACTTCCGGTTTCACCTATCCCACCTAAATTCAAATCATGGTTCCAAACTACAGCACTCTTACCCGCCTGAGTTTCTCCAAATGGAATATTGAACTTTTCTGCAAATTCTTTTAATTCATCTGCAGCCTCTGAATACTTAACTCCACCACCACAAATAAGCATTGGCTTCTTCTTTTCTTTAATTAAATCTACAGCTTTTTTAATCTTATTTTCTGTTGCTGGTGTGCGATCTAAAGTATGCACTCTTTTTTGAAAGAAATAATCAGGATAATCATAAGCTTCACCTTGAACATCCTGAGGAAGGCCGATTGTTACAGCTCCAGTTTCAGCTGGATCTGTTAAGACACGCATTGCATTTATACATGCTGTCATTAATTGTTCCGGTCTGTTAATTCTATCCCAATATTTACTAACAGCCTTAAAAGCATCATTTGTTGTAGTGCTTAAATTGTTTGGTTGTTCTACCTGCTGTAGAACAGGATCAGGCTGTCTAGTAGCAAATGTATCTCCAGGTAATAATAATACTGGTATTCTATTAGCTGTTGCTGTTCCAGCTGCAGTAACCATATTAGCTGCTCCTGGACCTACAGAAGAAGTACATGCATATATTTTCTGCCTGTTGTTTTGCTTTGCAAAAGCAGTAGCTGCATGTGTCATTCCCTGTTCATTTCTTCCCTGTCTTACAATTAAATCTCCTGGATCTTCTTCCAGAGCTTGACCAAGACCTACAACATTACCGTGACCAAATATTGTGAAAATACCTTCGACAAACTTATGTTCTTCGCCATCAACTTCAAGATACTGATTGTTTAGAAATTTAACAAGTGCCTGTGCAACTGTCATTCTTATAGTTCCCAAATTAAATCACCCCACTTATTTTTTTAAAAAATTAATATGTGATTCTCTGCCAGCTTGAATAAAACTTTAAACGTTTAATAAATCAATAATAATTATAAACATTAAATATAATCTATTAATTATGCTGATAATATTTTTGCAGATATATTAATCAGCTTATTTGTAATATATTAGTCAAAAACTTTATAGTAACTCTTTTTTAATTCTTTCTAGTGTTTCTGGCCCCTGTTTATCAAGTTTGTTTGGAAATCCAAATAAACATGATGTAATAATATTTTCATCATCATCTGCAAAATTCATTTCTCTCAACTTAGAAAATAGTGAATCAAAATCAACTTCTCCTTCTCCTATCCCTAAATGCTGATGAACTGTTGATTCTGCATTAGGCGGATTCTGGATGTAATGTGTGTGAACTGTATGATTATAGGTGTCTGCAATTAATACATGTGTAAGAGCATCACCTGCATAATCAAGCATGCTTTCTACATCACCTTTGCCCTCATCATAATAGAAAGTATGTGCTACTGAATATACATATTTTACATATTCACTATCAAATGATTTTACAATATCTACTGTTTCATTATTTGTTTCTAAGAAATCATAAGGATGTGCCTGCAGTTCAATTCTAATGCCTTCTTTCTCTAGAATTGGAAGCAGTTCATAAATTGATTTGTATAGCTTTTCTTCAGAAACAACAGGACTATTTGGATGGGTACCTGTTAATTCTGCATTTATTACATTAACATCTAAATCTACTGCAATTTCTATTAATCTTTTCCACTTTCTCATAGCCGCCTGTCGTCTTTCTTCATCAGGTCCAGCCCAATAATACATAGCAATTAAAGAAGAAAGTTCGAGCCCTGTATCATTTAAAGCCTGCTTATATTCTCTAATTATATTTTTATTTGCTTTGGGATATTTGTAAAATGGGTTGACCTGAGGATGAGGTGACTGCTCTATATATTTATATCCCATATCTGCAATCTCATAAACCATATCTTTTATAGAATATTTTCCTTCAGCAGCCTGTCTCTGTCTAATTACATCTGGATCAAAAGCAATTTTCATTTTAAATGCCTCCTTATATTATTAATTTGAAAATTTAAATTATCTTTATCTTGCCAAAATATTAAAACGCAACAATTTCAAACTAAGATTACTGTTAGAAAAATAACCTTAGTTTGAATGATTTATAATCCGTACTTTTTGTGGTGTATTTATATATTCAAAACAAAAATACTATTTGTCTTTATCTATGCCTCTATATCAAAATATTTACTTATAACTTCAACAGTTTTCTCTTTAGCTAAACGAATTGTTTTCTCAGCATCATACTCATAATACTCAGGTCTGAATAATTCTACTGATACCATATCAGAATAACCGATATCTTTTAATGTGCTTAAAATAAGATCTAGGTCTATTGCACCTTCTCCTGGCCATAATCTATCTTCATCTCTTAATATGCCGATTGGAAAATCCTCTGTATCATCAATATGAAGATTAAAAATCTTCGATCCATCAGCATTTTTAAGATCTTCAATATCTGATCCCATTGCATGGAAATGGAAACAGTCTAAAACAACTCCTACATTATCTCTATCAAGTGTTTCTACAATATCATATGCTTGACCAAATGTATTAATTGTACATTCTGGATGACCAACAAATTCAATCCCCAGTCTGATTCCATAAGGCTCTGCGATATCTGCTAATTCATCTAATACTTCTAAAGAACTTTGTTTGATTTCATCATAAGTAAATTTTTCTTCGGTAACTAAAGGTACTACAACTATGTTTTTGCAGCCAATCTTCTCTCCCAATTCACACATCTCTTTTAATTCTTCTTTAATTTCATTATATTCTTCATCACTTCTATTATTGAAAAATACAAGTGCATTAAAAGCATATGGTTTAATGTGATGATTATCAAAATAATCAGCCAGTTCTTCAATACTGTGTTCCTCAATGTATTCTGGCAATTTATCCATTGTTCTGATTTCAATTAAATCATAATTATATTTCTCACATAACTCTAAATCTTTTTCTAGATTTGAATTTTCTAAGGTTGTTGCTTCATTAAAACATAATTTCATTAGAATTCACTTCCTATTTATATTATTTATAGAGATCTGGACGTTCTGGCATAACTACATCGACTTTTTCTTTGTTCTCTTTTGCTTCTATACATGCATCTGAAACTACAGCAGTTGCATAACCATCCCAGGCATTCGGGCCATCCACTCTGTCTTCTAATGTAGCATCTATCCATTCCTGCAGTTCAACATCATATGAATCTCTAAATCTATCTTTCCAATCAGTTAATATCTCATTATATAATTTTGCATCTTTGCGGATAGAAGGACTCATAGGCTCTGGCAGATTTGCTATTCCAGTTTCACCAACAACTTTACACTGAATATCATATCCATATTGACAGTTTACAAATACTTCTACATCTATTCTTACGCCTTCCTCTGTTTCCATTAAAAACATTAAAGGATCTTCTAATTTTTCATCAGTATTTTTTGTTTGTTTACCGCTAATAACTTCAACTGTCTTATAGTCATCATTCAACAACCATCTAAAGATATCTAATTCGTGCACTAATGTATCAGTTATCGGCATATTCCCATTATATGATTCAGTATCTACTTCAGGATTTCTGTGAGCTGCATGAACCAACAATGCTTCTCCTATGTTTCCATCATCAATAAACTCTTTTAATTGTCTGTATGATTTATCAAAACGACGCATAAATCCTACCTGTACTAATTTTTTACCTAATTCAACTTCTGCATCTACAATGCTTTTTGCTCCAGCAGCAGTTTCTGATAATGGTTTCTCACAAAAAACAGGTTTTTCAGCTTGAATTGCAGCCAAAACTAAATCATCATGTGTAAATCCAGGTGTAGTTACCATTACTGCATCAACTTTTTCAGAATTGATTAGTTCTTCAGCAGAATCAAAAATTTCTGCATCAATAGCTTCTGTTTTCACAACCTCTTTTGCATGATCTTTATCAATATCATTTACCGCTACAACCTCTGCACCTGTTAAAGAATTTTTTATTCTATGAATATGTTCTTGACCAATTGCCCCAGTACCAATTACTCCAATTTTCAAAACCATATTATTACCTCCTAAATTTTTTTAGACATCTTCGTATTATATATTACTTGAAATTTTCAAATAAAATGATATAATATATTAAACGTTTACAATTACCTTGTCTTTATTATAGATTGAAATTTGTTAATTGTCAAGAAATTTTAAATAATTCTTACTGCAAAAATAATATTTCTAATTATCAATATTCATTTTATAAATGCTTAAGTAAATTATTTATATTATTACAAATTATTTAAATCAAAGATTATTTGTGGTAAGATTATAAGTGGTAATAAAAACTATTATTAAAAATTTAAATAAATATATTTTGCAAAATTTTAAAGGAGGAAAACAAATGGAGAAAATGAAAATTTCACATTTAGTAAAATCTGAAGAACTTAATCACCATGGTACACTTTATGCTGGTAGAATGGCTGAATGGTTTGTTGAAGCCTGTTTTATTAACGGTGCTCAAACTACCAGGAAACCTGAAAATATAGTCTGCTTAAAAATTCATGGTTTCCGCTTTAATATGCCAACTAACAAAGGAGATATACTACATATTGAAACACAAATTGTAAAAGCAGGTACAACTAGTTTTTCAGTATATGGGCGGGCAACTAGAAATAATGACCACGATTTAGTAGCAGATGGTTTTATTACTTTTGTTTTTGTAGATGAAAATGGCCAACCAACACCTCATAATTTAACTCTAGATGAACCAGAAACCGAAGAAGAAAAAAAATTAAGAGAAAAAGCAAATAATTTAAGATAATATATAATATATAACCATAAGATGGTAAATTAAATTTAATTAAGTAATGATATTAAGAGACTCTCAGCTCTTTATGGTTGAGAGTTTCTAAAAAATTTTTTATTTCATATTTTTTTAATTTAATATATAATAATCTTAAACAAATAATTTAAATTAATTTAAAGGAGGGCTGCATATAAATGGGAGTTACAATTAAAGATATAGCAAAAAAAGCTGGAGTTTCTTATGCCACAGTATCTCGAGCACTAAATGATCATCCAGATGTAAATCAAAATACCCGAGCAGAAATAATAAAACTAGCAAAAAAAATGAATTATCAACCTAATGCAATTGCAAGAAGCCTAATAAACAAAAAAACTGACACAATTGGACTACTAATTCCTGATATAACAAACCCCTTTTATCCAGAAGTAGCCAGAGGGGTAGAAGAAACTGCTGTTGAAAAAAATTATAATGTTTTTCTATGTAATACAAACTGGAATAGGGAAAGAGAAGAACATTATATTAACGCATTATTACAAAAACAGATTGATGGATTAATTATGACACCAAGCACTGAAGATTTAGACCATTTAGAGATTTTAATAAACAGCAATATAAAAGCAGTTTTCATAAGTTCTTATATTGATCATCCTGATTATGTTTCTGTTATTGTAGACAATATCAAAGGAGTTAAAAAAGCAGTTAATCATTTAATAAAAAATGGACACAAAGATATCTGCTTTATAGGAGCCGGTGAGAGTAGATTTGCAAATCAACAAAGACTGACTGGCTACAAACAGGCTCTTATAGAAAATAATATAGCAGTTGAAGAAAAGTATATAAAAAATAAAGGGAATAGTTACAACATTAAAGCTGGCTATAAACTTATGAAGAATATCTTGGAAAATAATATAAAAAATCCTACCGCCATTATTTGTTATAATGACTTATATGCCCTTGGAGCTATTCAAGCTATAAAGGAAAAGAATTTAAACGTACCTCAAGATATTGCTGTGATTGGATTTGATGATATCTCATTTGCTTCTTTACCTGAAATTCAATTGACTACAGTAGCTCAACCAAAATACAAAATGGGGAGTATTGCCTTTAAAACATTAATCAATAAAATGAGCGGTAATACAGATGAGATTAAAGGCAACAAAATTGTTCTTGAACCAAATCTAATTATCAGAAAAACAAGCTGTTAAATTTTAATTATGGAGGAATATCTATTATGGGAATAACTATTAAAGATATAGCAAAAAAAGCAGGTGTCTCCTATGCTACCGTTTCTCGAGCACTAAATGATCATCCAGATGTAAATATAAACACAAAAAAGGATATCATTAATTTGGCTAAGAAGATGAATTATCGACCTAATGCAATTGCAAGAAGTCTTATTAATAAAAAAACAAATACAATTGGACTTCTAATTCCAGATATCACAAATCCTTTTTTTCCAAAAGTAGCTAGAGGTGTAGAGGAAACAGCTGCAAAACAAAATTATAATGTGTTTTTATGTAATAACAATTGGAATGTAGAACGAGAAGAACATTATTTAAATGTACTTGTTCAAAAACAAGTAGATGGATTAATTGTTTTGCCAAGTTCAGATGATCCCGCTCATTTACAGAAAATATTAGACACGGGTCTGCCAATTGTTTTGATAAGTACTTTGATTGAAAATAAGAATATTACATCTGTTTTAACTAATAATTTTGATGGAGCAAAAACTGCAGTTAATTACTTAATTAAAAAAGGTCATAAGAAAATTGCTTTTATTGGTGGTGGAGGGAATAAATACACTGATACCGAAAGATTAAATGGATATAAAACTGCATTAAAAAATAATAATAGAAAAGTTGATGAAACATATATAATTAATAATCGTGGATATACAAGAGAGAATGGCTATAAATCAATGAAAGAATTATTTAAGAATAAAACTGCTCCTGATGCTATCTTTGCTCATAATGATTTGATTGCTTTGGGGGCTATCCAGGCTATTAAAGAAGAAAAACTCTTAATTCCGCAAGATATTTCCATTATCGGTTTTGATGATATATTCTTTGCCTCACTTCCTGAAATACAATTATCTACAATCGCTCAACAAAAATATAGAATGGGTCAAGTCGCTTCAGAAGCTTTAATAGAACAAATCTCTTCTAAATCTAATAAACTAACTTCAGAAAAGATTATGATTGATTACAGCTTTAAAATCAGAAATACATGCCGATAATCAATAATTCATTATCAGCATGTATTTTATCTAATCTTATATGAAATAAAAAATGTCACTGCAGGAGCGACTAAAAATTGAGTAACACCAAAATGCAAACCAATTATAATATTCGCAATATATGCTAACAAGATTCTTTTCCAATTTAATTTCTTTTTGTATACTATCCTACTATAGAGTAAGTATATTAAAATTGAAAATACTGTAACATAGATAAATGTTGATAGGAAATTATTTTCTAAATTATATAAAATTTGATCAAATATTTTAATTCAACTCCTTTCTCAATTGAGAAAAACTGAAAATAACTGTCTAAACAAAATACAAAAATAGATATAATTAAAAAAATAAAATTATCATTTTTAAAACTCTCTTAAACTTTATCTGGGGGGATAAATGATAAAATAACATAATACTATTAAAAGATAAATGTAGTATTTAAGATTATTATTTATAAGGCTATTTTTGAACGCAGCTTATCTAAAAAGTCTTCAAACAAGTCATAATATTTAGCTGAATTAAATTCTAAAGTGATATTTGCCTCATCTGAAGAATCTGTATAAATTACCAGTTTACCTTCTAATAAGCAGATATCAAATTCAATACCACTTACTTTCTCATAACTTACAAATTCAATTTTATAGCCCAAATAATTATTAGCAATTTCTTCAAATCCTTCTTGAACAAAAATTAATCCTTCTGTTGTTGCAACAATCAGCTTTCCTGGAGAAGCAACAGGAGAACTTTCATCTCGTTCATTCATATGTTCTCTCTTTATAAATATCAAATCAACAATTTCCTCATCTTCTCTAAAAATAATTTTTTTATTAAGAACTTTTTTAAAAATATGGTGGACATCAAAACCACTTTCTGTAACCCGTTTAATTTTCTTTTCTACATTATTCATATAGATTTCCTCCTTAGTAAGAAACATATAATCTTACTGCTTAAATAGCAGATCAATAACTAAAATATCCAACATTAAAGAAAATAATGATTAGAATTATAAAATTCTAGTCTCCCCCCAAAAGATAACTAAAATAATACACAAAGAAAAATATTTTTACCAAAAGTCTAAAATGATTAAAATATGTAAAAACATATTATTTTATCATAAAATAAACAACTACTTTGTTTAACTAAATTTTATCGTAAACCTTTACAAATGTCAAATAATTTTAATTATATAATTTATTCAATTAATTTATATAAGAAAACTAAAGTATTTTATTACCATATGAGGGGCGTAATAATAATTGGAGATTTGCATTTTTCTTCTCTAACTAAAAGTAAATTTACTTATGAATAAATATAAAATCTCCAATTTCAACATCAAGAATTTTAGCAATTAATTCACATTTAGCCTTTAATAAATAATATATATTTTCTTCTTCCTGATAAAGACCTTCTAAATTACCCTGTCCTTTACTTAAAACTATATCTGCTTTATTATATGCTTCTAAAAATTCAGAAGTTGCAGTCTGCATGAGCATACCCGGTGCTTTACTTCCGCCAGAAATAATGTCCGCATATTCATCTATACCTATTTCTAAAGCTTCTTTTTTTGTTAAATCATTTAAAATAGGAGTTTCTCGCACAACATATGTAATATTTAAATCATAATTTTTTAATTTTTGTAGGAGCAGTTTATCAAACAAAGCTTCACCAGTATTATCAGCTATAAATAAAAGTTCTCGAGCTTTATTAATATCAATTAAAAACTTTTTGTAATCATTTATCTTAAATGAATGTTTTAAGGCTCTCTCAATATTTTCCTCAATCTCAACATTAAGACTAACTCCTGCATCAATAGAATTACCCATTGCTGCCATAAGTAGTGCTGCTAAAAAAGGGTCTTCTGCATCAGCTATTTCTTTTTTTGCTATATCTAGTATTTTAGAGGCGGCCTCTAAATTTTTTTCTTTTAATTTTTTGTATGGATCGTTAACACCACTTATTTTTTTAATATAAGCTTGAATTTCTGCAGAAAGCTCAGGAGCACTTATGTCTTCATCTACTGCTCTGGGTAATATTTGTGCATATTTTTTCATTATATCTTGTTGAATATTTTCATCTTCAGTAGCCATTCTGGCTGATTCTAAAGTCTGTCTGCAGATACATGGCAGACAGTCAAGTTCCATTTTCAATTAAATCACCTCTAAAAGTTTATATTTATTTAAAATCATCAAATATTTTCTCAGCAGTTTCAATATATATATCATAATCTCTTTTACTGTAAAGAATAAATCTAATTAATTTCATGCTTTCTAATTCTTCTGCCTTAGTCTTAATCATTTCAAGGCTGATCTTAGCAGCTTCTGCCATCGGATAACCAAAAGCACCTGTAGAAATAGCCGGAAACCCTATTGATTTTAATTTATTATCATTCGCAAGTTTAAGACTATTTTTATAACATGCTGCAAGTAAATCTGATTCTGGTTTATCAACTCCATAAACCGGTCCCAGTGTGTGAATTATATATTTATTATCAAGATTATATCCTTCTGTAATAACCGCTTCTCCAGGATTTATCGGAGCCAAAGGTCGACATGCTTTTTCTAGTTCTGGGCCAGCTGCTCGATGTATAGCTCCTGCAACTCCTCCCCCAATCCTCAATTCTGAATTTGCTGCATTGACAACAACATCCAAATCAGATTGTTTAACAATATTCCCCTTAATAATTTCTAGTTCAACTTTTGCTTCTGCTAACTGATACTTCTCCATAATTTTGCACCTCCTATAAATTTTTCCAGTTAAATATATGTCTTACTTTATTTTAGTATTCAGTTATAATTATCCCCAAAGAGGATCACTACCAAACTGTCTTCGGAGTTTTTCTTGATCCTGAATATCCCTTGGAAGATGTTCCATAATGTTCCCTTTTTCAAATGAAAATAAATAGTTTCTACAGTAGGTCTTTATAATCTCATAAGCCCATGATATTTCTTCCATTTTCTTTCTACATTCTTCTTGTTTTGCTTGACACTGATCAGGATGCCATTTTTTAGCTAGAATTCTATATTTATTTTTTATATCAGTGAGTGACTCTTTTTTATGAATTCCTAAAATATCAGCTGCTTTAAGAATATTTTCCGGATTCAATTCAGCTATATCCATTATTATCCTCCCATTATGATATTTTAATATCTGTTTAATTAAGAGTGGTCTTCCTAATTAAAAATTATACATCATTATGTAAAGATTAGTCAAAAAAATGCAGAATATATTTTGAATTATTTAATAATAATTATATAAAAATAGAATTTATTAACTAAGATTTTTTTATGCCTGCAGTAATTATTTTACTTGATTTATGTACCTTTGTTTGTATATCATTATAGTATGTAAATAATTCACTTTGAACTTTACTTAGACTCTCTAAATTTTTATAAATTATTAGAATTATTAAATATGCTGATTAATCAGTTGACAAAATTATAATTAATTATTTTAGGAAGGATAAAATTATGAATATAAATTTCCAAGAAATAAGAGATGAACTAAAAAAAATATTTTTAAGCAGAACATTTGATGCCGTATTGCCTCCACTTATCTTCGCAGTAACTAACAGTATATTTTCTCTAAATATCGCTGTTTTTTTGGCTTTTATTACTGCCTTTTCTCTCTGGATTTCAAGAGTTATAAAAGGACAAAACTGGAAATATTCAATCGGTGGGCTTTTAATAGTGATTACAGCATCCAGTCTCGCTTTTATCACCAAAAATGCTAGCAATTATTTTATACCTGGAATGATTAATAGCTCTGTTTTCTTTTTAACTGCTGTTATTTCTGTATTTATAGGTAAACCAATAGCTGCTTGGGCCAGCCATCTCTCAAGAAGCTGGCCTTTAGATTGGTTTTGGAGAAAAGATGTTAAACCAGCTTACAGAGAAGTCACTCTATTCTGGGCAGTATTCTTTTTATTTAGATTAATAGCACAGATATTACTTTATAGAAATGCAGATCCAATTATCCTTGCCTGGGCAAATACACTGCTGGGTTGGCCTTTTACAATTTTGATTTTAATCTTAAGCTATATTTATGGAATATGGAGATTAAGAAATCTAGGTGGACCGAGCGTAGAAGAATTTAAAGCAGATAAAGAACCACCATGGGAAGGACAAAAAAAGGGATTTTAAAATTTTTTTCTTAAATTAATATACTTAATAATTCATTTAATAATTATTTAAAAAGTTAAAACCCAGCCTGTTCAAATTATTACAAATTTGAATGAGCTGGGTTTTAAGTATGGGATGAAAAATCTTTAAAATCTATATCGCACTGTTTAACAGCGTGTACAGTTATCTAATAAATATTTTTCTGCTTCCGCTGACCAGAGTCCATTGTTTTTTTCAATAATTTCTGCAAGATCAGCAAATATTTCATCTTGATCTGCTTTTTCTTTAAATTCATCAATTGCTGTTAATTCCATGTCAATACCTGTATAGATGAGCTTTTTTCCGCCAGGTATATTAGGAAGATTCATTATTGTATCAGCTGCACTATTTAATCCACCTACATGAGTCACCATAGTTGCAGGATTAAGTTTGTTCTCTGCAGACATTTTTAAGGCTTCTCTCATATCATCATCATTACCACCAGTAGAACCCATTATTTTTGTTGGAGTATAATGAATATTATAGAAATTAACTTCTGCTTTGAACTCTTTATCTGTTGGACCGGCAAAAAAGTTCATACATCCATCTTTACCAAGTATCTGATCTCCCTGTTCAACAAGTGCCCGAACAGGTGCATAAACAAAAACATCATCATAACCTTTACCATCTGTAATTTCTCTTAGTTCAGCAGGTACATCATCCATTTGAGAAGTGTTGACAAAATGTAACTCCACACCCTGTTCTTCTGCCTCTTCTTGTGTAAATAAAGAAGCTGCTCGGTCAAGCCTATCCTGATTTATATCAGTCACTACTACTTTAGATGGTTTTCTATCTGCATGAAGAGCATAATCAATTGCTCCAAGACCCATAGGTCCAGCTGCACCTAATAATGCCACATTTCCACCTTCAACAATTCCCATTTTATGAATATAATTATTATCCTCAGTGTGATAAACAGCATGATATCCACCGATAATGCAGGACATAGGTTCTGAAAGTGATGCCTCATAAAATGCGTCTCCTTCATAATTTAAAAGATAGCCTAACTCCATTACTTCCTGGGGAATTATTGCATATTCACTGTTGCCTCCAAAAAACTGATAAGAATAACCTGGAGCATATGGACTACCTTTATAATTTAATGCAGGCTGTACTGCAAATTTTTGACCAACTTCATATTGATCTTTCCACTTGTCACCAACTTTGATTATCTCTCCAGAAAACTCATGTCCTGTTAAGGTTGGATTATCTGCAACATCATCTGGAACTCTTTTATGGCGAGCACCCTGAATAACAGCTTTATATGTGGACATACAGATACTGTTAGAAACGATTCTTGCTAAAATCTCATCTTCTTTAATCTCAGGAAGATCAAATTCTTCCATTCTCAAGTCATTTTCACCATATAATCTTACTGCTCTTGTTTTCATTTTTTTCCTCCTTATACATTACAATTATGCCTTATTGTTAATCTGGAATACACCACATCCAAACTATGCTGCATTCCAGATATCTTATATTTATTATTGAAGATTAACAATCTATTAAATTAAAGAGTGAACTTCTTGTAAATATAGTCCAGATCATCTGTTGTTCTTAATTTTTCTGCATTATCATTATCTTCAAGCATTTCAGAAAGATTTGCAAGAACTTTGAGATGTTCATTTCCAAGACCTGCAATTCCGATAACTAAATAGGCTGTTTCTCCTTCAAAATCTACTCCCTCAGGGAACTGAAGAATAGAAATACCGGTCTTTTTAATCTGTTTCTTTGCAGCTCCCACACCATGTGGTATAGCTACACCCTCACCAATATAGGTTGTCAGCTCTTCTTCTCTTTCAAGCATAGCATCTATATAGTCTTCATTAACATAACCACTTTCATAAAGCAGTTTACCTGCCATCTTTATAGCTTCATCTCTTTCAATACTTTCTAGACCTAACTTAATATTTTCTTTTTTTAAAACATCAGAACCTAATTCTCCGTCTTTATTTTTTTTTTCTGCTTGAGCACTGTCTTTTTCAGTCTTAGATTCATCAGCCTTTTCTTTGGTGATTCTATTTACAAGCATATCATAGGCTGGAGTCTGCAAAAAGTCATCGATTGAAATATGCTCTGCATTTGGTGCAGCTTTTTTTGCTCTATCAGTAAGATTCTTATGAGTAAGTACAATCTGTGCATCCTGTGGTATTTCTTCAATAGCTTTATTTGTTACAGAAATATCGCCAGCACCAGCCTGCTCTAATTTTTTTCGCAGTCGGCTTGCTCCCATTGCACTTGATCCCATACCTGCATCACAAGCAAATATTATCTTGTTAATTTCATCTGCATCATACTTTGCCTCTCCTGATTTCAGATCTGCAGATTTTTCTGTGTGTAAATCTCTACCTTTAAGATTTCTAATCTGATTCTGTGCAGAATCAAACTGCATATTTTCTCCTCTATCAGCTGATCTTTTGATAAAGAAAGAAGCAATTAAGAAAGATACAATAGCAGAAATTACAATTCCAGCAAGCACTCCGAAATAATTTCCTCTAGGAGTCATTGCCATATATGCAAATATACTTCCTGGAGATGGTGTAGCAACTAAAC
>CAZYRX010000038.1:0-1598 GCA_964649895.1 uncultured Halanaerobium sp. | reverse complement strand
GGAGTCATTGCCATATATGCAAATATACTTCCTGGAGATGGTGTAGCAACTAAACCAGCATTAAACATATTGAAAGTAAAGATTCCGCTTGCTCCCCCACCGATTACTGCCAGCAGCAAAGATGGCTTCATCAGTACATATGGGAAATATATTTCATGAATTCCACCAAAGAAGTGAATTAAAATTGCACCAGGAGCCGATTGTTTTACCATACCTTTTGAGAAAACCCAGTATGCTAATAATATACCTAAACCTGGTCCAGGATTAGTTTCAAGCATAAAGAATATTGACTTACCAATTTCTGATGCCTGCTGAATTCCCAAAGGACTTAATACACCATGGTTAATGGCATTATTTAAAAATAGAATTTTAGCAGGTTCTACAAAAATTGAGGCTAATGGAAGCAGACCTCTACTTACTATCCATTCAACACCAGCACCAAGTGCATTATTTAAACTTAAAACAATTGGCCCGATTATCTGATATGCTAAAATTGCAAGAGCACCACCAACAATACCTGCCGAAAAGTTTGCAACTAACATTTCAAATCCCGATTTTACATTACCTTCAAACATTTGATCCACTTTTTTAATTGTATATCCACCAAGTGGTCCCATTATCATTGCACCAATAAACATTGGTATGTCAACACCTACTATAACTCCCATAGTTGCAATTGCTCCAATTACTCCACCTCTTATTCCGGCAACCAAACGTCCACCAGAAAAAGCTATAAGTAATGGCAGCAAATAGGTAATCATTGGTCCTACCATAGTTGCTAAATTTTCATTAGGTGTCCAGCCTGTTGGGATGAAAAGAGCTGTAATTAAACCCCAGGCAATAAAAGCTCCAATATTTGGCATTACCATTCCACTTAAAAATCTCCCAAAACTCTGTATTTGATCATGAATATTACTTTTTTGCATTTAATTTTCCTCCTTATGATATTCCATAGTACTTTTCTCCTGTAAAAATTGGTCGAAATACTCAGCTAATTCAAAGTAAATTTCATTTTTATCTCCCGTATTTACTGATTCTATAAAGTCTTTACTTTCTATAAGCAATCTACTTATTTCACTCAGCACTTCTCTTCCTTGTTCACTCCTATGCATAGGAACTGCCATAACTACGACAATATTAATCTTAATCTTTTTATTGTTTTTATTTAATATTTCAAAGTTTGTATCTGGTCTAATTATCATAAATTTTAGTTCTTGGACAAAAGTGCTTTTACAGTGAAGCAGCATGATATTTTTGTGTTCTAAAATAGTGCTTCCCAACTCTTCCCTTCTTTTTAAATCATTCTCAATTTCTTTAATATCTGAATTATGAGCTGCAAGTTTTTCTGAAGCAAAGCTAATTAACTTATTTATATTTTCGTATTTATAATTGTTATAGATTTCAAAATTATTTAAAACTTCCAGTATTCTCTGATTGTAATTATTTATAATTTCTAATTTTTCTTTTAGTGATATTTTATTAGACTTATGTTTCTTTTTTGCCTTATGAGAAAGAATAAAATCTTTAATTTGTCTCTGATGTTTTTTGTTTAAAAGTGGATTAACTACAATAACAGGTAAATTACTATCCGGTATATC
>CAZYRX010000037.1:0-20250 GCA_964649895.1 uncultured Halanaerobium sp. | reverse complement strand
ATTTTTATTATTAATTATACTCAATTTAAATTATTCAATATAAAAATGCTTTATCCTTTATTATAAATAAATTATTAATTATCTTTTAATTTAATAACAGGATGTTTTGGAACTTTTAAATTAATATAATCATATTCTTTATTTTCATTTTCTAATTTTATTATTATCGAGTTTAACAATGTAAATTTATCTTCTAAATTATCAATTTCTCCTAAGTTAACTCCAGAATTATTTTCAAGATACAGTTTCAATATATTATTCTGAAAACTTATTTTTTTAATTTTTTTTATAAAGTCTATTTCAAATTTATTTAAAATTGTTAGTAATATATCCGCAGCTTCAGGAAAAAGCAATTTATTATCTAAAAAAAGATATTCAAAACCTTCTATTTGTGGAAAATCAATTTCTTTTTCAATTTCTATCTGATCTAAAATAATTCCATCAGCAGAAAATAATAATTTTTGATTGTTATTTTTTATCCAAGCAGCAGCTTGTCTTTCTTCAATTATTACATGAATTTTAGAAGGATAAGATTTTTCAATAGTAATTGAAGAAACAAGTCTGTGATCTAATAATTTATTTTCTAAATCACTTTCTTTAACAAATAAAATATTTTCTCCATAAAACTCATCTAAATAATTTCTTAATGAATTTTTATTAATTTCATTGCGAGAATGTATAGCAAATTCTCTTATATGAAAAAATGGTGACAATATAAAAGATAAAGAAGCTAAAATAACAAATAAGAAAAACAATAAGATTAATTGATATTTTCTTTCCATTAATACCTCCTATTATTTCAACATTTTTTCACAAACAGTGTTTACATCACCGGCTCCAATTGTAATAATAATCTCACCTGGAGTTAAATTATTTTTTAATTCTTGAGTAATTTTATCAAAATCAGCAAAATATTTGCATTCAGTTTTTGATCTTGATATAATCTCTTTTTCTAATGCTCTAATTGAAATATTTTTAATACTTGTTTCAGATGCTGAAAAAATATCTGTTAAGTAAACAATATCGGCATCTTTAAAAGATTCCGCAAACTCTTCAAAAAATCTTTCTGTTCTGCTGTATCTATGAGGCTGAAAAACTGCAGTTATTTTTTTATAACCCATATTTTTTACTGCTTTTAATAATGATTTTATTTCTGTAGGGTGATGTGCATAATCATCAACAATATCCACTGTCCCATCGAGTAGTTTACCTTTTAATTCAAATCTTCTCCCTACTCCAGAAAATTCTTTTAAAGCTTTTTTTATCTTAGTATCATCAACACCCAATGTTAATGCTGCTGCTGATGCTGCTGCTGCATTATATATATTGTATTCCCCTGGCAAGTTTAGTTCAAGTTTCAATAAAGTACTATTATAGTGTAAATCAAAGCTGCTCATACCGTTTTTGAAATTTATATTCTTTACTAAAAAATCACTTTTTTTATCTAAACTAAATGTTTTAGTATTGTCTCTTTTTCTAAAAAGATCAACTAAATTATTATCGTCTCTATTATATAATACCATAGCTTTTTTGTCATTCTTATTAGCAAATCTTTTAAAAATGGATTTAAATTCATTCAAATCTTTATAAAAATCTGGATGATCTAATTCTAAATTAGTTAATAATAAGATGTGTGGGTCAAAATATAAAAATGAACCATCACTCTCATCAGCTTCTGTAATAAAATACCTCCCACTTCCATCAAAAATGTTTCCTCCAATTTCTTTTAATAATCCTCCAACCATAACTGCAGGATCTGTATCAGCTTTTTTCATGATTGCTGAAAGCATTGCCGTTGTTGTTGTTTTACCATGGGTACCTGCTACTGCAATTGTTTTTTTATCTTTCATTAAGTAAGCAAGCATCTCTGCACGTTTTACTATTTTAATATTATTTTTTTTAGCTGCAGTAATCTCAGGATTATCATCTGGAATAGCACTGGTCTTAACTATTAAATCTGCACCATTGATATTATTTTTATCATGACCAATATAAATATCAATTGGATAGTCTGCTAAAAAATTAATATATTTACTCTCGTTTAGATCAGAACCACTTACTTTATATCCTCTTTGAGAGAGTACTTTAGCAATCCCGCTCATGGAAACTCCACCTATACCAATTAAGTGTATATGAGAATTTTTATTTATCAATCTTATCACCCTATACTGTTTACTTAATAATTAATGTATCTTGATTCTGATTTATAACAATTATATAGCAATTATTAAAATTATTCCGTGTTTTTTGTTTCAGTTTCAATTAAATCGATTATCTCAGCAAGTGAATTAATTTTAGCTTTATTATAAGCAGCTTTAGACATTTTCTCTAAAGTTTGATCATCTTCAATAATTTTCTTAACTTCATCTAGAATTGATTTTTCAGTTAATTTTTTTTCTTCAATTATTACTGCAGCTCCTGTTTTTTCAAGCGACTTTGCATTATATAATTGATGGTTCTCAGCTGCTGCAGCAAAAGGGATTAAAATAGATGGGATACCACATATAGTAATTTCAGAAAGCGCTGTTGCACCTGCTCTAGAAATAATTAAATCAGCTGCCTTAAGCGCATATTCCATTTCATTAAGATAATCAATAATTTTAAAATATCTGCTGTTAATATTAATCTCTGCACTTTTTAGATATTCTATGACAGAATTATAATTTCTTCTCCCGGTTAGGTGAATAATTTGGGCATTTTTATTTTTAAGAACATATTTATATAAAGCTATTAAATTCTTATTTATAACTTCTGCACCTTGGCTTCCACCAGTTATTAATATTGTTTTTAAATTTTTATCTAGATCCAACACTTCATATGCTTCTTCACGATTTACTTCCATAATTTCTTTTCTTACCGGATTCCCTGTAACAAAAACTCTAGAATTCGATCTGAGCTTTAAATGTTTTTTCGCTTCACTAAAATTAAGAAGTATTAAATCTGCTAAATAAGCTAATATTTTATTTGTAATACCTGGATAAGCATTTTGCTCATGGATTATGGTTTTTTTTCTTAGTAATGCTGCTGCCAATACAACTGGGCCAGCTGCAAACCCACCAGTACCAATAACAATATCAGCATTATAATCATTTATTATGTAAAATGATTTAATCAAAGCTTTTAAATTATGGTAAATAGAAGAAAATATTTTTAGAGAAAATTTTCTTGGAAGAGGGCGTAAGCTCAGACCTATAAATTGACATCCGTACTCAGGAACTAATTCCGCCTCCATTCTATTATCTGCTCCTAAATATAATATTCCCCAGCCTTTATTTTTCAATTCATCTGCGATGGCTAAAGCAGGATAAATGTGTCCCCCTGTTCCTCCACCTGTTATAATTGCTTTCATTTAATCACTCAATCCTCAACATATCTTGAAATATTTAATAATAACGAGAGTGCTATCAAGTTAATAACTAAAGAGGAACCTCCATAGCTAATAAGTGGTAAAGTAATTCCTGTCACAGGCATTAATGAGGTAACAACACCAATATTTATAATAGCCTGAATTACTACCATGCTAGTAATACCAACTGCAAGCATTGATGCAAAAATATCATCAACTCTTGCTGCAATTTTAAGACCACGCCAGGCAATCAAGAAGTATAAAATTAATATAAATAAAGTTCCCAATAAACCAAATTCTTCACCAAGCACAGCAAAAATAAAGTCTGTACCAGGTTCAGGTAAGTACAAAAATTTCTGATGACTATTTCCTGCTCCTACTCCTAAAAACCCGCCAGAACCCAGTGCAAGTAATGACTGTATAATATGATAACCACTACCTAATGGGTCTTCCCAGGGATTAAGAAAAGTAAATAATCTTTCTCTCCGATAAGGCTCAATATATATAAATATCATAAAAAAGCCTAATGCTAAAATAGAAGATAATACAAATATTATAATCTTCATTCCTCCAACAAATATCATTGTACCGGCAAGAACAACAATTGTAATTGCTGTGCCTAAATCTGGTTCCATCATAATTAAAATAAATATTAAAGAAATAACTATTAGAGGAGGAAGTATTCCATTTTTTAAACTATTCATCTTTTCTTTGTTTTTAGATATATAGGCAGCTAAATATATTATAATTGTTAGTTTGGCGAATTCTGATGGTTGAAAACTTACCGGTCCTAATGGAAGCCATCTTCTTGATCCACCTGCCATTCTACCTACACCTGGAATAAGAACAATTAAAAGAACAGAAAAGGTTAACAAGAGTAAATAAGGTGCAAATTCTTTTAATTTTTTATATTTAAATTTATACATAACCCCCGAAAGCAAAACTGCAACAACAAGATATTGAAGCTGTTTTTTGAAGAAATAAAAACTATCTCCAAAAGTTTTATCTGCTCTGACTGAACTTGCAGATAAAATCATAACTAATCCAGTTAGTACCAGGGTTATTACTGTAAAAAGTAAAATTAAATCTGGCAGCTTTTTTTTCATACTCTCTCCTTACTCTCTCCTTAATAAAGCACCTTAGAAAATTAAACTCTAATCGATATTTTCAAGAACCACTTTTTTAAACAATTCTCCTCTCATCTTGTAACTTTTAAACATATCCCAGCTTGGACATCCCGGGGACAAAAGAAGACATTGATTTTTATCTAAATGATTGACACCATACTCAGCTGCTTTTTCAAGATTATCAAATAACTTTACTTCAAGACTATCATTTTTAAAATAATTTGATATTTTGTCAGCAGTTTCACCAATTAACAAAAGTTTTTTTACTCTTTGTCTAATTGTTTTGATAAAATCATCAAAATCTGCATTCCTATCCTGTCCACCTGCAATTAGAATAATATCTCTGTCTATGCTTTCTAAAGCCTTTATAGCTGCTTCTGGATTGGTAGCTTTAGAGTCATCAATGATTAAATACTCTTCATTATTTATAATGATTTCCATTCTGTGCTCTTGCAATTTATAATTTTCTGCTGCCTTTTGGATTTTAATAAGTGATTGCCCGCTTAAATAAGCAGTAAGAGCTGCAAAGGCAATATTTAATTTATTATGGATACCTGGCAAATTTATTTTCTCTAAATCTATCAATTCCAGATTATCCATCTGAGCTTTTTTAAAGATTATTTTATTATCTTTGATTATCAAATCTGCTGAATAATCTTTTGCCGAAACAGAATATGTTTTTGCATTAATTTTATCTCTTATTCCTGCTAAATAATTATCATCTATATTAACAATTGCAAAATCATCTTCAACTTGATTAGTGAAAATATTAAATTTTGCATTTTTATAATTCGCTTCTGTTTTATGTCTATCTAAATGATCAGGACTATAGTTCAAATATACAGCAATTTTTGCTCTAAATTCTTTTACAGCTTCCAGCTGAAAAGAACTGACTTCTAAAACTACAAGGTCATCATCTTGAAGTTCATCGACTACTGATATAAATGGTATACCAATATTGCCAGCTGTTATTACATTTCTACTTTCTAAATCTTTAAGCATTGAAGAAATTAAATCTGTTGTTGTTGTTTTCCCATTTGTACCTGTAACTGCTATGATATCTGCATTAGTATTTTGATAGGCAAACTCTATTTCGCTAATAGTCTCAATCCCACGTTTCCTTGCTTTTTTTAATATATCTAAATCATAAGGAACACCTGGACTAAGAATTATCAAATCTGCTTCTAAAATAACTTCAGTATTTCCACCCAAATCAAATTGTATATTTTTAGAATCTATTTGTTTTATGAGGTCAGAAAGTTCAGCTTCTGATTTGCTATCAGAAACTATAAGCTCAACATCATATTTATTTAAATATTTAACAAGTTCTAAACCTGTTCTTGGGCTAAAACCAAGCACAGCAATTTTTTTATTTTTAAACTGCAAATCAATCTATCTCCTTTATCAGATTTATATTTATTGATATTTACAATAACACAGAAGTTAATGCCAGTAAAGAAAATATAATGGTGATGATAATAAATCTAAAAACAATTTTGTTTTCTGCAATACCTTTCAGTTCATAATGATGATGAATGGGAGTCATTTTAAAGATTCGCCGTCCACCTGTTATTTTAAAATAGGGGACCTGAAGCATTACAGAAAGTGTTTCTATAACATATATTATGCCTATAATAAGCAAATATATCTCTGTACCACTTATAACAGCTGAAGCCGCTAAAAAGCCCCCTATACCAAGAGAACCAACATCCCCCATAAATATTTCTGCAGGATTAGCATTAAACCATAAAAATGCTGTACAGCTGCCTCCCATAACCAGCATTAATAACATTAAATCATTATTTCCAGACATATAAAATAGTAAAGCAAAAGCTAAACTAACAATTAAAGTAACACCAGCTGCAAGCCCATCCAAACCATCTGTAAGATTTACTGCATTAGCAGTACCAGTTACAACAAACATAATAAATAAAAATCTTAAAAATAAATTAATCTGATAACTCCCTAAAAACGGGACTATGATTGGTGGTGTATCAATTATAAAAATAATAATTAGGGCAGGTATTAAAGCTGCTGCAAGCTGCATAACAATTTTCTGCAGTGCAGTTAATCCAAGAGATCTTTCAAATTTTATTTTTAAAAAATCATCTAAGAAACCTGTTAAAGCCATTAAAAAAGCTGCTGCAATAACCGATACAGTTCTTACATTGAGAGGTGCTAAAACGATTGAAGCAATAATAAATACTCCAATTATCAACATCCCCCCCATTGTAGGTATACCTGATTTTTTAAGATGTTCTTCTGGCCCATATTTTCTTATCTGCTGACCAAAATTTATTTTTTTTATATATAATATAAATTTATTGCCTGTGAATAAAATAATCAGTAAAGGCAATAAAAACGCTTTTATATAAATCATTTAATTACTTTGCTCCTTAGAAATTAATTTTTCGCTTATTTTTTCCATCTCATTAGCTCTTGAACCTTTAATTAAAATAATATCTTTTTCTCTATATTCTGACTTCAAAAAATCAGCTGCTTCTTCCTTTTTATTAAAAATATATATTTTTTCATTAAACATCCCTGCCTCTTCTGCTCCCAATGCAATCTCTGCTGCTTTTTCCCCTACAGTAACTAAAATATCAATGTTTTTTTCAAAAATATAATTGCCAATATTTTTATGTGCAGCTGCACTGTCTTTTCCAAGCTCAAGCATTGATGCTAATACAGCAATTTTTCTTTTGCCTGGAAATTCATATAAAACATCAACTGCAGCTCTTACAGATAGAGGGTTTGCATTATAACAATCATTTATCAATACTGCCTTATTATAAAGTGTAATTGTCTCCATTCTTAAAGATGTAAAGTCGGCTTCTAAAAGACCTTTTTGAATATCCACTTCACTTATATTATACTCTAAACCTACTGCAGCAGCACAAAGGGCATTATAAATATTATGTTTCCCTGGTTTTTTTATATAAAAATTATAAAATTTATCTTTATATTTTAAGCTAAAATTTTGTCTAAGTCTATTCTTGTTAAAACTATAATCTATCACTCTTAAATCTGCACCCTTTTCAAAACCAAAATATACAATTTTACCTTCAAACTCTTTCCCCATTTTTTTTGTATATTTATTGTCATAATTTAAGAAAACAACTCCAGATTCATCCAGAGAATCAATTAACTCCTTTTTAGCTTTTGCAATGTTTTCTATAGAACCAAGCTGTTCTAAATGAGCAGCTCCAACATTGGTAATAATTCCAACATCAGGTAAAGCAATCTCTGAAAGTAGTTCGATTTCTCCAAAACCACTCATACCCATTTCTAAAACTGCAAAATCTTCACTACCATCTAATTTTAAAAGAGTAAGAGGAAGCCCAATGTGATTGTTATAATTACCCTCTGTTTTTAAAGTGGAAAATTTTTGAGATAAAACAGAAGCTGTCATATCTTTAGTGGTTGTTTTACCAGCACTTCCTGTAACTGCAATTACTTTTAATTCAAGCTGTTTAATTCTATAATAGTTAGCTATATCTTGAAGGGCTCTAGTTGTATCTTCAACTTTTAAAACTGTAATTTTATCAGGTAGACTAACTAACCTATCTACAATCACAGCTGATGCTCCATTTTCAACTGCAGATTTTAAAAACTGATGCCCATCTTGATTTTCACCAATTATTGCTATAAATAAATCTCCTGTTTCTATTTTCCTGCTGTCAATTTTTATTTTATTTATATCCATATTTAATTCTCCTGTGATGAGATCAGCAGAAGCAGCTTTCTTTATTTCTTTTAAACTAATATTCTTCATTTACTACACCTGCCGTTTTTATAAATTCTCGAGCTACCTCTCGATCATCAAGTTTAATCTTGTTTCCTTTTATAATTTGATATTTTTCATGACCTCTTCCAAGCAGTAAAACTATATCATCTTTTTTTGCCATCTTAATAGCCTGACTTATAGCTAGTCTCCTGTCAGAGATGATTTTGTATTCTGTAAAATCAGAACTAAAACCCTTTTTTATTTCTGAAAATATTTTTTCTGCTTCTTCGCTTCTAGGATTATCATTTGTAACAATTACAAAATCAGCATATTCTTCAGCCAACTCTGCCATTAAAGGTCTTTTGCTTCGATCTCTATCACCACCACAGCCAAACAATACAATTAAACGCTTATTTTTAATATTTTTAACTGCTTCAAGAACATTTTTCATACCATCAGGTGTATGGGCATAGTCAACAATTACCTGATAATCCTGACCTTCATTGATTAACTCAAAGCGCCCTGGCACCCCATCAATATTTTTAAGAGCTTCTGCAGCAGTTTGTTTTTTTACACCAAGCAGGTAAGAACTTAACAATGCAGCTAAAGAGTTATAGATATTAAATAATCCTCCCAGTTTTAAATTGAAATTCTCTTTAAAAAGACCGGATGTTCTATAACTTATACCCTTCATATTTAAATCATAGTCTTCAACAAATAAATCAGCATTATGATCATCCAGACTATAACTATAATTTTCTCCTCTTGATTTACTTAGCATAAAATTATAATAATGATCATCAAAATTGAAAACTGCAAACCCATCTTTTTTAATCTGGCTAAAAAGTTTTGATTTGGCTTTTTTATAATTATCCATTGTCTTATGATAATCAAGATGTTCAGAACTTAAATTAGTAAATACAGTAAGTGTAAACTTCATATACTCAACCCTATATAAATCCAGTGCATGTGAAGAAACTTCCATCACAGCATATTTGACATCTTTTTTTACCATTTCAGAAAAATATCTATAAAGATCCAGTGATTCAGGTGTAGTTCTTTTGGCTGATAATTCTTGGTCATCAATAACATTCTTTATAGTACCAAATAATGCAGTTTTAATACCTGCTTCTTTTAAAATATTATAAAGCAAAAATGCTGTTGTTGTTTTACCATTTGTGCCTGTTATTCCTATTAAATCTATGTATCTTAAAGGTTTATTAAAGAAATTATTGGCAGCTGCCGCCATTTCTCTGCGGCTGTTCTCAACTTTAATATATGAAACATCAGGATAATAAAAATCTAATTTTTTTTCAATAAGCACAGCAGATGCACCATTTTTAACAGCAGAAGCTATAAAGTCATGTCCATCTACTTCAAATCCACTAACTGCAATAAAAAGATTATCTTTTTCAACATCTCTTGAATCATATTTTATATCGGTAATCTCTATATTTAAATCTCCCTTTAGAAGTTTAAACTCAATTCCATCTAATATCATTTTTAATTTCATTGAAAACCATCCTTAATCATTAATATTGCATTAGATATCTGCAAAATTCTCATTTATTATCTCAACTTTAAATTAATTACTTTATCAGTAGTTATTCTCTTACCTGGATATATTGATTGACCAATTACTTTACCACTACCAGCAAATGATAATTTTAAGCCCTTTTCATCAGCAAGTTTTGATGCCTCCTGATAGGTTAAGCCTCTAAAATCTGGAACTGCTATTAAAATTTCATAATAATCAGCATTATTTTTATCAAATAACCAAATTGTAGAATTCTTATTAACTTCACTACCAGCTTCTGGTAGTTGATCTTCAACTAACTCACCGTCACCAACTAGTTTAACATTAAATCCTTTTTCTCTCAATATTTCTTCTGCATTTAATTTATATTCTCCTATAAGACTTGGAACAGTCATTTTATCTTCACTCAATTTATAATTAAATTCATTTTTATAATCAGGTTTAACATTTAAATAATTTAGTATATTTTCTGTTAAATTTTTAAATACTGGTGCAGCTGTTTGACTTCCATAATAAGTTTCTCCAGAAATATCATAAAGAACTACTAGAATTACAAGTTCAGTATTTTCTGTAGGAACGATTCCAATGAAAGAAGAATCATAAAGATCATCATTATAGTGTTTGGCAGTACCTGTTTTCCCACCAATTTGATACCCTTCAACAGCTGCCTTAGTCCCAGTTCCATCTGCGACAACTTGTTTTAATAATTCTTTTGTCTTATCTGCAGTTTCTTTTGATATTACCTGTCTAACTGTAACAGCTTCATTAATAATATCGTCCTGCTCATCACCAGTATCTACTTTTTTAACTAAACGCGGCTCCATTAATTTACCTTCATTTGCAACAGCCGAAATAGCTGAAACCAGTTGAATAGGAGTCACAGATATACCGTGGCCAAAAGAAAAAGTAGCTAATTCAACAGGACCAATACGCTCATATGAAGGCAGAATACCATTCTCTTCTGCTGGCAATCTCACACCAGTTTGACTACCAAAACCAAAAGCCCTGATATAAGAATAAAAAGTTTCCTTGCTCATTTTTAAAGCAACTTCTACAAAACCAGGGTTACAGGAATTTTTTACAACTTCAGCAAATGTCTGTCTACGGTGACCTACATTACTCCAGCAGCTTATTTCTTCCCCTTTTACATATATGTGACCTGGATCAGTTAGAATATCATTTTCAGAAATTACACCTTCCTCTAAAGCTGCTGCTGTAGTAATTATTTTAAAAGTCGACCCTGGTTCAAAAACATCATTAATTGCTCTATTTCTCCATGTTTTTTCTGGATATTTACTAAAATTATTCGGATCATAAGTTGGAGTATTTGCCATAGCAAGGATATCTCCATTTTGAGAATCCATTACTATTGCTGAACCACCAGAAAAGTTAAATACAGAATCTGCTTCTTTCAATTCTTTTTCAGCCATATATTGTATAACTTCATCAATTGTTAAATGAACGTTATATCCATCTCTACCTGGAACTGATTCATCTACTCCATCAGGGATTGTTCTTCCACTAGCATCTCTCTCAATTGCTATTTTCCCAGCTTTACCGCTTAAAAATTTATTATATGATAATTCAAGACCATTTAATCCATTATTATCTATGCTGGTAAATCCAATAATATGAGATGCCAAACTGTGTTCTGGATAATATCTTTTATTTTCATCAGTAAAAATAATACCTGGAATATTTTTTTCTTTCAGCTTATTGTGGAGTGATTCATCAATTTTACGCTGTAAATAAACTGCAGCTAAATCAGATGTGATTCGTCTATATATAGTGTCATAATCGATATTAAGTAAACTGGCAAGTTCTGAAGCAGTATTTTTGGGGTTTATAATATTATCCGGCAGAGCAACTACAGTCTTAGCAGTTAAGCTTACTGCAAGTTTTCTGCCGGAATTATCGTAGATTATTCCTCTTTCGGAGTTAACAATAAATTCTCTCATTCTTTGATTTAAAGCACGATGTTCATACTCTGCACTATTAATTACTTGTATCCATAAAAGTCTAAGTGCTAGTATAATAAATAATATAAATATAATTGCAAAATAGAAAATAACTCTATTTTTTAGGCTTTTTTTGAACTGCTGCAATAGCTTTCCTCCTAATCAATTGACTCAGCCTGTACTGTCATGATTCTAGCTATTATTTTATCATATATCTGTGCTAAAAAAAACTTTTCTTCTGGGATATCTGCAACAAATCGGTCTTGTTCTTCAATAGTTTTGCTATAAGCAAAAACCTCTTTGTTTTCTACCTCTACCATATTCAATTTATTTTTTGCTATTTTTTCTACTCTAGCAAGAGAAGTTTCAGATGCAAGCTTGATTTCCAGCATTTCTTGTTCTTCCCGTACAGTTTCTAATTTATCTTCTAATTGAAGAAGTTGATAATTGCTATTATTTATTTTTAAAATTTGTGAAATATATAATAAAGCTGAAATACTTATTAATAAAAGCAAAAATATGTAAAACAAAGTATATGCCTGCTTTTTTAAATTAAACATTTCTGAAGAACATTTTTTCAAGTATTCATTCTTGGGATTATAACTTCTATAGCTTTCACTTTGATACATCATATTTCCCCCTTGTTACTTAAATTTTTTCTCCAGCTCTTAACTTTGCGCTTCTTGATCTGGGATTTTCTTCAACTTCTCTTTTATCAGCCTGGACCGGACTTTTAGTTATTATTTTTAATTCTGATTCTTTATCACATACACAAATAGGAAAATCGGGTGGACAGATACAATCTTCTGCCAGTTTTCGAAAAGTATGTTTTACAATTCTGTCTTCTAATGAATGAAAACTTATAATAACTATTCTACCTCCAGGATTTAAAAAACTTACTGCTTTATTTATTAATGTCTTTAGCTGATCCAATTCGTCATTTGTAGCAATTCTAAGAGCTTGAAAAGTTCTCCTGGCAGGATGACCCCCTGTTCTTCTTGCACCTTTTGGAACAGCAGCCTTTATAATATCAACTAGTTCAGATGTTTTTTTAATTTTTTTGTCTTTTCTTCTCTTCACAATAAATTCTGCTATTCTGGCAGCCCAATTTTCTTCTCCATAATCACTTATAATATTTTCAATTTCTTTTTTTGAATAATTATTAACAATATCTGCAGCTGTTAACTTTTGCTTTCTATTCATCCGCATATCAAGTGGACCTTCTTTTTGATAACTAAAACCTCTTTCTGCATTATCAATTTGTGGAGAAGATACACCTAAATCAAATAACATACCATCAACTTTTTCAATAGAAAGTTCTTTAAAGACTCTATCAAAGTTAATAAAATTTGCATGTCTAATAATTAAATTGTTATGTACACCTAATTTCTTTTCAACTTCTTCAATAGCTTTAATATCTCTATCAACTGCGATTAGTTTACCTTTATCTGATAAGTTCTTTAAAATTTCAGAACTGTGGCCTCCTCGACCAAGTGTACCATCAAAATATATCCCGTCACTTTTTATATTTAAATACTTTATTGATTCATCAAGCAATACTGCTTTATGTTCAAAACTCATATTAATCCTTCCTAAATCCCTAATTCTTCCATAGCGTCTGCAAATTCTTCGTATGAATCTTCAACTTCCTCCATATACCCATCCCAATTCTCTTTAGCCCAGAGTTCTATTCTGTTTGCAAGACCAATTATAACAATTTCATGTTCAAAATCTGCATAATCTCTCAGATTAATCGGAAGAGATACTCTACCCTGTTTATCTAACTCACATTCATTGGCACCAGAAAAGAAAAACCTTACAAAATTACGAGCATTCTTACTTGTCATAGGTAATGAAGTTAATTTTTTTTCGAATTCTTTCCACTCATCCATAGGATATAGAAAGAGACAGTTATCAAGGCCTCTTGTAATTACAAATTGCTCACTTAGCTCTTCCCTCAGCTTTGAAGGAATAATTAGCCGACCTTTGTTATCCATATTATGTGTAAATTCTCCCATAAACATAATATCACTTCCCACTTTCTACCCTTTGACTCCACTTTCTACCACTTAATAATTTAGTTCTCTGTAAATAAAAAAAATCCTTTAATTTTCCGAAAAAAACTTTGATTTTGACAAAAAAATATTTTTTAAATCATTTTAAGACAAATAAACTTGATTATTTTCTTATTTAATAAGCAAATATCGATAAAAAGGAAATAAATTCAAATATTAAAAAGTAGAATTATATTTTTGTATAGTGATAACTGAAATTGCGAGAATAACTTTTAAAATATATGAGCACATAAAAAAATCTCATCTATTTATTTAGATGAGATGACTTATGATTATTCATTATTTTTCAAAAATAGCTTTCTAGCTCTAGAAATCTTATTAAAACCATACTTTCTTTTTATATCATCAATAGTTTTATCAATTTCTGAATCACCGGCATTTTTATCAAAAAGATTTAACTGAATTTTTTCAGAATTACTTAAATTACTTACACCTATTCCAAGCAGCCGAAGCGGTTTATTAAAAAGCTTGTTATCCTTAATTAATTTTTTTCCAGTTTTATAAATAACTTCTGTACTGTTAAGATGATTTTTTAAAGATATTTGTCTGCTAACTGTGGAAAAATCTCCATATCTTACTTTTATAAATACTGTATTTCCTTTTAGATTGTTGCTGTGCAATCTAAAGGAAACCTTTTCACTCATTTTAAACAAATAAGCCCAGAGTTTATCAATATCTTCAATATTTTCTGCAAATGTTTCTTCATGACTTACAGATTTGATTTTATTTTTGCTCTTGACTTTTCTATTATCTAAACCTCTAGAAAGATAATAGAGTTTTATACCTGCTTTACCATACTTATTTTTCAATTCATTTAAAGAATATTGCCAGATATCTTTTACTTTATTAACTCCAATTTCTGCTAAGTTTTCGGCGAATATATCTCCTACTCCCCATATTTTCTTGATATCTAAATCAGCCATAAATTCTTTTATATCCTCATGTTTAATTATAGTTAACCCATCTGGCTTATCAAAATCCGAAGCTAATTTTGCTAAAAATTTATTGATTGAAAGTCCAATAGAAATTGTTAATTCGGTTTTATTTTTAACATCTTTTTTTATTTTTTTAGCAATTTCTAGAGGAGTACCATATAATCTTTCACATCCTTTAATATCCAAAAAGGCTTCATCAATAGAAATTTTCTCTACTAATGGTGTATATTTATTAAGTATTGAAAGAATCTCTCTGGAAACCTCCTGATATAAATCATGCCTTGCAGGCAAATAAATACCATTAGGACATAATTTTCTTGCCTGGGCTACAGGCATAGCAGAATGCACACCATATTCTCTGGCCTTATACGATGCTGTAGAAACAACACCTCTATTGCTTAAATTCACACCACCTATTATAACAGCTTTTTCTTTTAATTCTGGGTTTTCTCTCTGCTCAACTGCAGCAAAAAAAGCATCCATATCTGCATGAATAACATGAAGTTTACCCATCTTCTCTTTCCTTATGAAGTGCTATATTAACTAATTTATCTAATAAATCGGAATATGCAATACCACTCTCTTTAAATAAAAGTGGGTACATGCTAAATCTTGTAAAACCAGGCATAGTGTTGATTTCATTTACTAATACTCTATTATCATTTTTAGTTATGAAAAAATCGATTCGAGAAAGCCCAGAAGCTCCAACTATATTAAAAACTTCAACTGATAACTCTGCAATTTGTTTTTCTGCCTCTACAGTTATGTCCGCTGGAATAACAAGATTAGTTGTTTCATCTTTATATTTTGCTTGATAATCATAAAAATTATGTGTTGAAACAATTTCTCCAGGAACCGAAACTTGAATTTCACCATCAGAACCTAATACAGCAGCCTCAATTTCTCTTGCATCAACTGCTTTTTCGAAAATTATTTTGCTATCATGCTCAAAAGCAGTTTTTAAAGCTTCAACAAAACCATCGTATTTTTCTACTTTGTTAATACCTATACTTGATCCCATATTAGCTGGTTTAACAAAAAATGAACTTTCTAGATTAGATCGTATTTTATCGTACAAATCTCTATTTGCAGCTTCTTGACATTCAAATTTATTAAATGTCAAAAATTTAGTTTGGGGGATATTATGATATGCAAATAATTTCTTCATAATTGCTTTATCCATCCCAACTGCTGAAGAACTTAAATTACAACCAATATAATTAATATCTAAAATATCAAAAAACCCCTGCAATTTACCATCTTCACCAAACGGACCATGTAATACTGGGAAAGCTAAATCAATTTTGTTCTGGAGAAAATTAATGATATCTTCAGAAATTAAATTCGAATTACTCTTAGATACTTTTTTCATTTCACTATTTAATATTGAAGTTGATTTGTTGGGGTTTAACCATCTACCTTCCTCAGAAATAGCAATAGGAAAAATATTATACTTATTTTTATCAAAAGCATTATATATAGAGCGTGCTGAAAGAATGGAAACTTCATGTTCAGCAGATCTACCTCCAAATATTAAAGCTATATTTAATTTAGAATTTGACACATTAATCATCCTTTCAGAAAATTCATCAATTAGAAAAAAATTAATATAATTATTAGTGGATTTAAATAATAGATAGTTTTAGATTGAAATTATATTTTTATTCAGAAAAATAATCTATTTTCATTACCTCTCTTACTTTTTTCAGCGTTTTTTCTGCCTCTTTTTTTGCTCTTTCTGTTCCTTTTTTGATAATTTCATCAATTAACTGAGGATTGTCCAAATATTTCTTTCTTCTTTCTCTCATTGGATCTAAAAATTCATTTAATTTTTTGGCCATTCTTTTTTTGCAGTTTACACAACCAATGGTACCAGCTCTACATCTTTCTGCAATTTCATCTGATTCTTCTGAATTAAATGCTTTATGATAATGATATACAGTACATACTTCAGGATGACCTGGGTCATCTTTGTGGATCCTTGCAGGATCAGTCTTGGCTTTCATAATTTTTTTCTTAACTGCTTCTTTAGAATCACTTAAATAAATAGCATTATTTAAACTCTTACTCATTTTAGCTTTTCCATCAATACCCATCAAACGTGGGAAATCACTGATAAGTGCTTCTGGTTCTGGAAAAATTTCACCATACATATTATTGAATTTCCTGACAATTTTACGAGTCTGTTCTATGTGAGGTATCTGATCTTCTCCAACTGGAACAAGATTAGCACGACAAAAAGTAATGTCCGCTGCCTGGCTGACTGGATACCCTAAAAATCCATATGTCATTTCTTTATAACCATACTGATCTGCTTCTGATTTAATAGTGGGATTATGACGGAGCTGGTTTACAGTCACGAGCATTGAATAAAAAATTGTAAGTTCAGCAATCTGAGGAACCATAGATTGGACAAAAATAGTAGTTTTTTCTGGATCAATTCCTGCGGCAAGATAATCTCTCGCTACCTGTCTAACATCTTCACTCAATTTTTCTGGACTATCAAAATTTGTAGTAAGTGCTTGAACATCTGCAATTATTAAAAAAGTATCATATTTTTCTTGAAGTTCAACTCTATTTTTCAAGCTTCCAACATAATGACCTAAATGCAATTTACCTGTTGGTCTATCTCCGGTTAAAATCCTTTTTCTCTCTTTTTTTGACAAATTAATCACCCTTTATTTAATATTTAAAACTTGAATATATTACACATTTCTGTTAAAATAACTATAGAGAATAGTAATTATTATTATTAAACTTATATAATTTATGTAGAACTAATTTGCAAAGGAGGTTACTATGGCTAAAAATACAAGAATGACAAAACAGCGTAAAGCTATTTTGAGAGTCTTAAAAAATACTGATTCTCATCCTACCGCAGATTGGATTTATGAAAAAGTAAAAAAAGATATACCAAATATAAGTCTTGGAACTGTGTATAGAAATCTCAATGTACTTGCTGAAATGGGAAAAATAAATGTTTTAAATTATGGAAGCAGTCAAAGCAGATACGATGGAAAATCAGAACATCATTACCATTTCCATTGTGAAAAATGTGGAAAGGTTTATGATTTAGAACTAGATTTAGGAGCAGATTTAAACAATAAAATTAATAAAAAAACAGGCTTTATTGCTAAAGAACATCGACTTGAATTTAGTGGAATTTGCCCCGATTGTCAGCAAAAAAACTAAATCTCATCTGCTGATTTTTTAGCTAAAGAATCAACCTCTTCATTATATTTATCACCACTGTGACCTTTAACTTTATTAAATTCGAGCTGGAAATTCACCGCTAAACTATCTAATTCCTGCCATAAGTCTTTATTGGCAACGTCTTTTTTAGAAGTGGTTTTCCAGCTATTTTTTTTCCAGTTATTTATCCATTCACTCAAACCATTCAAAACATATGTAGAGTCACTGTAGAGTTTAACTCTGCTTCCTTTTTTAATTCTTTTCAAACCCTCGATTACTGCTTTTAGTTCCATTCTATTATTAGTTGTATCTTTAACAGCTCCAGTTATTTTTTCAACCTCTTTATTATTCTTTAATATCAGAGCTGCATACCCGCCAGGTCCTGGATTACCAGAACATGCACCATCAGTATATAGTTGAAAAATATCTCTCTTGACTTTATCTTCATTTTCATTCTCTTTTTCAATTTCTTCAATTAATTCTGCAGCTTTTCTAATATGTGGAATTACAATAGATCCACCCACAATTAAAGCAACATTCATAGCTTCATAAATTTCTTTTTTTGACCAACCTGCTTTCACTGCATTAATAATATGATAAGTAATGCAGTCATCACACCGCAAAACTAATGAGGAAGTTAAACCCAATAATTCTTTATTCTTTTTAGAGAGTACACCGTCTTTATATACCTGTGTATCTAGATTGAAAAATCTTTTTGTATGCAGATTCCCTTCTTTTAAAATAATTTCATTCATTTTTTCTCTGTATTCATTAAATTCTTCAATTTTATCTATCATTCTATCACCTCAAATTCTTATAATATAATCAAATATCAATAATGCTGCAAGTAATAATGATGTATAATAATATAATTTACGAGAAAAATCAATTATGTCAAATTTTGAATCATAATATAATAAATTTTGATCTTTTTTTAGTTTGTACATAACTATCGGTAGAGAGATATATAAAAATAAAAAAATAATGTTATTAAAAATGGCAAAAATAAAGGCAAAAGATGCATATATAAATAATAATAATACTTTAAATCCTTTAAAAGAATAATATCTATTATGTTGACTTACCCATCTTAAATTTATAGCTAATAGAGAAATAGGTAACTCTAAAAATATTATCGCTATATTAAATCCACCACTCTGCATCATATAAGATATTGTAATTAAACACGGCCCTGCTAGAAGCCCAATTATCAATTCATCAAAAAAACTGTCTATCATCTTAATCTGTAGAAAAATATATATTATAAATAATAATATGCTTAATAATATAACAAAAATTATATACTCATTAATTTGTATTATAAAAAAAGCAAATAATATTAATAGTAATGTTGTTATTATTGCGGTTAAAAGCAGTGTTTTTTTATTAAGTTCTGGTTTTTTAATCAAATTTTCTTTTCTGTTATAATTATAATAAAAATAGTAAAGAAGTTGATACAAAGTTATTTCTTTTTCATAATTGTCACTAACGGCAAAAAAATATTTTATCCAGCTATTAGCAGCTAAAATAAAAAATAAAAAAGCAAAAGCAGTAATTATAAAATAAAAAATATTAAATTTAGAATTAAAATTTAAAGATATTGCAGCTCCCAATAAAATTGGCAAAAATAAGTCAAGCCATAATTCTGGAAGACTTAGTCTATACAATTTATAAATCAAACTATCTTTTTTAATTGACATAAATTAAATTGACTCCTTAAAAAGCTTAAATTCAAAAGAAACCGGACAGCTTTCAGCCGCCCGGATTCTATTTTGTACTTTCTCTATGATACATCATATTAAGGCTCTGTTATTTATTTTACCTTCTCCCATACCTAAAACAGCAGGGGGTTTTGCCTTGCTATGATAGCTGTGTGAGAAGTTTTCAATCTACAAATCAAAATACTAATTATTCATCTTCTTTAGGCATCTCTGTTTTAATAAAATCAACTAATTCTTTAATCGCTTCAGATTCATCATCACCATCTGCTTTAATCATAATTGTATTTCCTTTGCCAACTCCGAGACTCATTACACCCATTATACTTTTAGCATTAACTTCTTTCTCATCAAAAACAATATTAATCTTAGAATTAAATTGACCTGCTTTTTGAACAAATTGAGCAGCAGGACGAGCGTGTAAACCTGTTCTGTTTGTAATTTCTACTGATTGCTGTTTTGCCAATTTTATCATCCTTTCAATTCATTAATCATTAACTTATTTATATATTTTATCATAAATAAAGGGATGATTTCATCCCTTTTTAGAAATTATTTAAATTCTCTGTTGAATAATTAAAGTAAATATTATATCCATTGAAAAATAATATATATATAAGAAAATATAAACATAA
>CAZYRX010000036.1:0-21141 GCA_964649895.1 uncultured Halanaerobium sp. | reverse complement strand
CTGCTAACTGCTGCAAAAATGATCAATGATTTAAAAGGAGAGTTCAAGGGTAGAGTTAAGCTCATATTTCAGCCTGGTGAAGAAATAGCAGAAGGTGCTAAAGCATTGGTTGAAGCAGGTGTTTTAGATGATGTTGATTCGATTATGGGGATCCACGTCTGGAATGAACTTGAGCTGGGTAAAGTTTCTGTTGAAGCTGGCCCGCGGATGGCTGCCGTAAATCAGTTTATCATTAATGTTATTGGTAAAGGTGGACATGGATCAATGCCTCATCAGGGAGTTGATGCTCTTACCGCAGCTGCGGCAGTTGTAATGAATCTTCAGTCACTGGTCAGTAGAGAAATTAGTCCACTGGATCCATCGGTTTTGAGTGTAGGTGTTTTTAAATCAGGGACAAGGTTTAACGTTCTTCCGGGCAAAGCCTATCTCGAGGGAACAACAAGGTGTTTTAGCAGTGAATTAAATGATAAATTCCCGGAGATGATAGAAAGAGTTGCCTCTGAGACTGCGGGCAGCTTTAGAGCAGAAATAGAGCTGGAGTATAACAAGATGACTCTTCCCTGTACAAACGATAAAAAACTTGCGGAGCTCGGTCAGCAATCAGCTGTGGCTTTGTTTGGTGAAGAATCTCTGGCCCATGTTGAAAAAACGACCGGTGGAGAAGATTTTTCATTCTATCTTGCAGAAATCCCAGGAGTTTTTGCTTTTGTAGGAGCTAAGAATGAAGATAAATTAGAATATCATCCACATCATCATCCAGAGTTTAATATCGATGAAAATGCATTAAAGGTATCTTCAGCCTTTTATACAAAATTTGCTCTTGATTTTTTAAATGAGTAATAGAGGTGGTAAAAATTAATTTTAATGAGCTTATACTTTCAGAAAGAGAATATTTGATAAAAATGAGAAGGGAGTTTCATAAAAACCCAGAAAAAAGCTGGCATGAATATGAAACATCCAAAAGGGTCAAAGAAGAGCTGGATAAGATGGGTATAGCCTATCAAAGCTGTACGGAAACTGGAGTAGCAGCTTTTATTGAGGGCGGTAAAGATGGGAAAACAGCTGCCTTAAGAGCTGATATGGATGCTCTGGAGATTGAAGAAGAAACCGATCTAGAGTTTAAATCGGAAAATGAAGGATTAATGCATGCCTGCGGTCATGATGGACATACTGCAATGCTTTTAACAGCTGCAAAGGCATTAGTGAAAATGCAAGATCAGCTAAAAGGTAATGTTAAATTGATCTTTCAGCCTGCAGAAGAGATGGTAGCTGGAGCGAGAAAAATGGTGAGCTTAGATGTGCTTGAAGGTGTAGATGCGGTATTCGGGCTTCATCTCTGGAGTGATTTACAAGCAGGAAAAATAAATATAGAGGCAGGTCCGCGAATGGCATCTGGAGATTATGTAATAATCGACTTTAAAGGTAGAGGTGGTCACGGCTCACTTCCACATCAAACGGTAGACCCTATTCCTGCTGCTTCCTCATTTATTATAAACTCTCAAGCCGTAGTCAGCCGAGAGAGCAGTCCCCTGGATCCGGTTGTACTAACATTTGGACAGATAGATTCAGGTACGCGTTTTAATATTATTCCTTCAAAAGCACATCTAGAAGGAACACTTCGCTGTTTTAGTGCGGAAAGCAGAGAAAAATCTTCTGAAGCGATTAAAAGATATGCTGAAAAAATAGCTAAATCATTTAGGGCTAAGGCAGATGTGGAAATCAAAAAAGGGACACCTCCAACAATTAACGATGCTCAGATTACTGAATATGCTAAAAGAGCAGCTGAAGATATTGTTGGCAGCAGTAATCTGATCAGTATGGAAAAAACGACAGGTAGTGAAGATATGGCCTATTATTTAAGAGAAGTGCCGGGAGCATTTGCATTTGTAGGAGCAGGATTTGAGGAAGAAGATAGGAATTATCCTCACCATCATCCTAAATTCAATCTCAATGAAGAGAGCCTATTGATTGGAGCATCTCTATATTTCAATTTTGCTCTTAAATATCTGCAGGATTAAATTTGGGGTTTTTGACAATTATAAATTGGATTTAAACAATTGTTAACCTAAAATCTAAGTTTTGTTAACATTTCTCCTGTATACTGAAATTGAAAATAAGGAAATGTGGGTAGATATTCAGCTAACTATTCGTATATGCAGTCAAAAGAATTATGGACCGAAAGAGACCCAATAGAGAATTGGATGATACCAATATATTGATTAAACCCCTAGAAATACTCTTTTCCCTCCGGTCATATAGCTGCCAGCTTTTCGACTGTGTTTCTTCTCTCACTATATCTGCCTCACCTTTCTTTATTGTTTTTTATATGAATTTATTATATATATACAAAGTTAAAATTAGAAATTTTAATATTTGACTGTAGTGATTCTTTTTTTCTCAAGTATTTCCAAGAAAAAATCGACAACTTTCGGTGAGAACTGGCTTCCCCTGTTTATCTTCAATTCGTTTAAAGCTGCTTCAGTGCTTAATGCTTCTCGGTAGGATCTTTCTGATGTCATCGCATCCCATGAATCTGCAACCTGCAGTATTTGAGAAATTAAAGGTATTTCGTCAGCAGCTAGCCCCTCAGGATAACCTCTGCCGTCCCATCGCTCATGATGATATCTGACATATTTAGCGATATGTTTAAGAGAATCTGAACTTTCTAAAGCTCTACTGCCGATAAGAGGGTGTTTTTTAATCAGCTCATATTCTTCTTCAGTAAGCCGATTCTTTTTATTCAATATATCGAGTGGAATCAGGAGTTTGCCTATATCGTGAACTAAACCGGCCCAGTAACTATCATCTATCAATTTTTTAGAAAGACCCATCTGTTCTGTAATTTTAGAAGCTAAATCAGCGACATTTTCCGAGTGACCTTTTGTATATAAATCATGCATTTCAAGTAGTTTTATTATTGATGTAATTAATTCTTTGGTAAAAGATTTCTGAAGGTTATTATATTCTCTTAGTGTGTAAAAGCTGGTAGCAATATTTTGAAATACCCTAAAAATCTTAATGGAGTTATCTTTAAATTCTTTATTACTTTTTGCATCAATATCAAGGTTTAGTCCTAATTTCTTCTTCCCAAACATTTGTAAATCCATCCGCAGTAGTTCTTTTATTTGATGCATTTGATTCAAATTATTGTGATTGCTGCTGCCCATCAGTTTTTTATTTCTATCCTTAATTTCTTCATGGCTGATAACTTCAATATCATCTTTTAAATTATAGAATGATTTTACAGGTAGATTAAGTTTATTTAATTCATCTAAGTTATAACCAATTACATTTATAAAGTTAACCTTTCCATCTTCGTATTTATATACACTTCCATAATCGGCTTCGGGGATTACTTTAAAAGCTGTTTCTAAAATATCGGTTAAAAATTCTTTTTCATTCCCATAATTGAGATGATCATTATTGGAGAATAATTCGATCAATTTAATGAACCTCATATTTAGCTCATTGATCTCATTTATATAATTATCCAGGGCTTCATTCATCGCCCTTATTTCTTCGTTGTTTGCTTCTAGACTTTCATTTTTTATCTGCAGCGTATTTTTAGTTTTGATTAGTTCTTCTTCTTTTTCTTTTCTACTGCTAATATCCCTGGCGATGGTCAGAATATAATGCTGACCATTGTGCTCATAGAAATTGCTGTTTAATTCTACCGATATTATCTCACCAGAGGAGCTGATATGTTCTGTTTCTATATCTATTTCTTTATTATTTTCAAAAGTACATTCAAACTGTTCGAAGAGATTATTGGCATCTTCCTGTGATTGGAAATTAATATCTATGTCTTTTGGTGACATATTCAGCAGTTCTTCTCTAGAATATCCCAACATCTCACAAGCAGTGTCATTTACTTTGACGAAATTATTGAAATTATTAATATTATTTACATCGATCTTTTGCAGGTAAACCGCATCGTTGATCTTATTGAAGAGAAACTCATATTCATTTTCTTTATTTTTTAATTTCTCTTTAAACCTACTTTCTCGTTTTTTGTATTCCTGAATATTTTTTAGCCAGGTATCAATTTCATATTCTACAATTTTATTATCTCTATATCCTTCTGGAGCAATATAATAAGGGTTTTCATGGATTTTGCCCTTCCAGATAATATAATGATGAAGCTCAATTATCGATTTTATTATATCATTATCAAATTTATTAAGATTATATCTACACATAGCAATGGTGGGATATTTGTTAAATATTTTTTTGTTTAATTTCCACTCATATGCTATTATTTCTTCTTTTCCATTTTTAAAATTTAAAACCCAGCTCAATTCTCCAGTAATACTTAAACCATTATAGCCTTCTTCCACAGCTTTTAAGCTCTTTTCCTTTAATAGCTCAATCATTTGATCTGCTTCAAATTTATCACTTAAAGCATAGGTTTCTTCTTTGCTTAGAATCTGAAGTTTTCCATTTGCAAGGTATCTATCAAGATCAGCAATCTGCTTTTTTAACTCCTCTATTAACAGTTCAGTTTGGGCATCACCTTCTATGTACAGGCATTTTTCATTTCTGCTCAAGCTGGTTTTAATAAAAGAAGCAGAACTTGCTATTATTTCCGCTTCGTTTTCATAAAGCAGTACAGTATGATCGCCAGTATTTAGTTTATCAAGATTTTCAATTTCGCTGCAGCCGCTTATCACAAAAATTGCCTCCTTTGAGTTATCTATTATCTAATTTAAAATTTCATTTATTTCAATAAATACTATTTTTATTATCTAAAATCAATATAAGTTAATGTATAAAAAATATATTATAAGCAAATGATATCATATTTTCATGCTATAAGTAAGGAACACCCTATTATTAGCATCGAAAACAATCGAATATAATTAAATGCCTTAAACTTAGCTTACAGTTGATTAGAACAGTATTGGTAGTTATATCTCTAATTTGCTATTCTTCTTTGTTTTTGATATCCTTTAATTGACAGAAATATAATATTAATATTCATAAATTCAAACGTGTCTGCATTTATATGAGGCGCGTTTTTTATTTGGAGGTGTAAAGATTGATAAATGTAGAGAATTTGACGAAGGTTTATCAGGGTGAAGACGAAAAGGCTGTATCTAATCTTAATTTAAGGGTAAAAGAGGGAGAAATATGTGTATTTGTTGGCCCATCTGGCTGTGGAAAAACAACTACTTTAAAAATGCTCAATAGGTTAATTGAACCTACATCTGGCAAGATATATATTGAAGGCACAAATGTAGTAGAACAGGATAAAAGTATTTTGAGAAGGAAAATAGGTTATGTAATACAGCAGATTGGACTTTTTCCACATATGACCATCAGAGAAAATATAGCTACAGTACCTAAATTATTAGACTGGGATGAAGAAATAATAGAAGAGCGTGTTGTAGAACTACTTGATTTGATTGGACTTGATTCAGAAAATCATATTGATAAATATCCAGACGAATTATCTGGAGGTCAGCAGCAGCGGGTTGGAGTTGCCCGTGCTATGGCAGCAGACCCTCCCATTATGCTTATGGATGAACCTTTTGGAGCAGTTGATCCTATCACTAGAGCTGATCTGCAGAATGAATTTTTAAGACTGCAGAAAAAAATAAATAAAACAATATGTTTTGTAACACATGATATAGATGAAGCGATAAAAATGGGAGATAAGATTGCAATCATGAATAAGGGTAAACTGGTTCAGTATGATACTCCTAAAAACATTTTATTTAATCCAAAAAATGAATTTGTAGAAGATTTTATAGGTTCAGATAGAGGATTGAAAGTCCTTAATCTGCTGAAAGTTGAAACAATAATGAATGATGTCCATCATAAAGCTGACAGCTCAGATAGTTATGAAGAAGTAATGGATAAATTAGAAGCTTCAAGACAGAATTATATTCTCGTAACTAGAGAAGAAGAAAAATTGAGTGGTTATGTTAATTTAAAACGGCTGCAGAATAATCAATCAGCTGATTGGCAGAAATATATTAAAGAAACACCTGTCATCGAAGAGGATGCCTCTGTAAAAGATGTATTAAATAAAATGATCGAAAATGATGTAGGATTAATTCCTATAGTTGATGGAAAGAAGAACTTGGTTGGTCAGATTACGATGAACAGCATTCAGGATTATATAAGTGATGAGTATAATCAATAAATCCGGGGAGGTTAAAGATGTCTGTAATTAATTATTTTATTTCAAACTGGGATAAGATTTTAGACTATACATTTGCACATCTTTATTTGATTGCTATTTCGATTACTTTATCTTTAATTATCTGGATTAGTGTAGGTGTGATAATTCGCAATAGAGATAAAACTGCAAAATCATTACTAGGTTTTGGCAGTTTGATAATGTCTGTTCCAAGTGTTTCTCTATATGGTATTTTGATGACCGTGCCGGCCTTTGGTCTTAACACAAGGAGCGCGATATTTGCACTTGTATTATATTCGATGATTCCTATTGTTAGGAATGTCTATACCTCATTAAATGAGGTTGACCCGGCTGTTTTAGAATCAGCCAGAGCTATGGGAATGACAGATAAACAGATTTTATGGAAGGTCCAGCTGCCGATGGCTATGCCGGTTATAATTGCAGGTATAAGAGTTGCTCTGGTTATGATGGTAGGAATAGCGACTTTAGCTGTTTTCATTGGGGAAAGAAATCTTGGTCAGTTAATTTATCAGGGAATCGTTAGAACCAAAACTGAAATGATAATCAGTGGAGCTTTAGTAGTTTCCGCTATTTCCATAATTGTTGACAGACTAGTTGAGTTTTTAAAAAGAATTTTGGTTTCACCTGGATTATTAAAAGAAAAAACTGTTGAGGGGGGTAATTAAATGTGGAATGATATTTGGGATATATTTTTGAACGATGGAATAAGTCTTATGATCGAACATCTGCAGTTAGTGGCTTTAGCTGTTTCAACTGCATTATTAATTGCTGTTCCTTCTGGTATTCTTCTCAGCAGAGATATAATGAAAAAATATTCAGGAAAAATTATGGCTATTTTTAATATAGCACAGGGCTTACCCAGTTTAGCAATCATTGCGATTTTCATACCTCTGCTCGGTATAGGGTTTGTTCCAGCTGTAACTGCTTTAACAATATATGCACTTTTGCCAATTGTTAGGAACACCCTGGCAGGATTAAACAATGTGGAGGATGAGATTATAGAGGCAGCAAGAGGAATGGGAATGACTCCATTTCAGGTTTTATATAAAGTAGAGCTTCCTCTTGCACTGCCTTTTATAATAGCTGGTATTCAGACAGCTTCTGTAATAACTGTCGGTACAGCGGTTATCTCAAATTTAATTGGAGCAGGTGGTTTAGGTGAGTTAATATTTACAGGTTTAGTTAGATTTGACACCAAAAAAATATTATTGGGATCTGGCCTTTCTGCTTTAATTGCTGTGGGAATAGATAATTTATTTCAGCTCTTAGAATTTAAATTACAGGAATATTGATTTATTCTGTTATCATTAAGTTTGATTAATAATGTAATTTTTAAGGAGTGATAGTATTGATGAATAAAAAGAAAAAAACATTAATTCCTCTGTTTGCTGTTACTATGATATTTGCTCTTGTTTTAACAGGCTGCTCAAATGAGAAGGCACAGCAATCTGCAGGTGAGACAGCAGATGATCAGGAAACGATTCGTCTGGCAACAACCATCGATTTCAAAGAAAGAGATGATGGGTTATCTGGTTTAGAAGAAGCATATGATTTTAAATTTGATCGTGATGCTGTAAATACGATGCAGGTTGGTCTGAGCTATGAAGCTCTTGATTCCGGGAAAGTAGATGTTGCTGTCGGATTTGCTACAGATGGAAGAATAGCTGCAATGGATTTGAGAATATTAGAAGATGATAAAGGCTTTTTCCCGGTCTATAATCCTGCACCAACCGTTAGAAAAGAAATTTTAGATGAGTATCCTGAAATAGCATCTGTTATTAATAAGCTGCCACCTCTGCTCGACCAGAAAACACAGATCGAACTAAATAAAAAATCGGATGTTGATGGCCAGGAACCTGGAAAAGTAGCTCAGGACTTTTTGGAAGCAAATGATCTTCTGGTAGAAAATGCTGAAGAAAAAGAAGGCCCTCCAGTTGCAGTTGCTTCAAAACCCTGGACAGAACAGCTAATACTCGGACATATGACGATAAAACTGCTTGAAAATCATGGTTATCCAGTAGAAGATAGAACGAGTCTTGGTGAAACAGCAGTGCTCAGGCCTGCAATAGAATCTGGTGAGATTGATTTATACTGGGAATATACCGGAACAACACTGATGAGTACGATGGGTTATGAAGAAGAAATCATCGAATCAGAAGAAGCATATCAAACTGTAAAAGAATGGGATAGAGAAAATAATAATATTATCTGGCTTGATTATGCTTCTGCAAATAATACTTTCTGTCTGATGATGAAAGAAGACAAAGCAGAGAAAATGGGAATTGAAACAATAAGTGATCTTGCTGAATATATTAATCAAAATGGAAATTAGATTAATCAAACAGCCCATATGGGCTGTTTTTTTAAATCTCTTAATATTATATAGCAGCATTAAATTATTCTTATTGCTTTAATATGAATAAAAATTCAGCAGAATAATTTTAAAAAATAAGAAAAAGTTTTCAATTTGCTCAAATATATTATATAATTATTTTAGTAAAAATTTGTATTTTAAAACCATTTCATAGCTTAAGAAGGAGATAAAAAAATGGATTTAGAAAGAGTGATTTCTCTATTATTTGATTTATTTAAAAGCATGAGTGTAATTGTTACCTTTGCCTATATTTTAAGCCGCATAAATACTGTGAAGTATCTTTTTAATGAGAGTTTTGCTAAATTTAGTTTTAATAAATCTGAAAAAGTATTTTTGATTATATTTTTTTCAGTACTGAGTATATTAGGTACATATCTTGGCATTGTTATTATGGATGCATATGCTAACATAAGGGCAATCGGAGCCTTCATGGCTGGATTAATTGGAGGCCCAATCATTGGAGCAGCAGTCGGCATTACAGCAGGGCTTCATCGCTTTTCTTTGGGAGGCTTTACAAGTATAGCCTGTGCTATTGGCACCACCATAACTGGTATTATAGGAAGTTATTATCATCAGGATTATAAGAATAAAAAATTTGATTTTAAAAAAGGATTTTTAATAGGAGTTTTTGCATTAACAATTGAGATGATTATTGTTTTGATTTTCAGCCGTCCTTTTAGCAGAGCTGTTGAACTGGTTCGTGTTATTGCAGTGCCAATGATTTTAAGCAACAGTATTGGTATAGCTATTTTCATTAATATACTCAATAGAGTTAGGCAAGAACATCAAAGGATTCGGGCTGTTCAGGCTGAAAAAGTACTTTCAATAGCTGATCGTTCATTACCTTTGATTCAAAATGGGCTTGATCAAGAATCTGCCGAAAAAATTATTCAGATGATTAAAGAAGAAAGTGGTGTCGATGCAGCAGCACTTACAGATAATGAAATCATCCTCGCTTTTTCTGGTGCAGGTTCTGACCACCATCTCGCTGGAAAAAAATTAAAAACTGAAGCAAGTAAAAAAGCTTTAAAGGAAAAGAAAACGATAATAATTGATTCAAGAGAAAAAATAAACTGCAGCAGTGAGAACTGTCCACTTAACGAGGCAGTTGTTACCCCCTTAAAGATAGATACTTCGGTTTATGGGCTTTTAAAATTATACAGATCTAATGGGAAAATCACTGTTTTTGATATTAAACTTGCAGAGGGAATTGCCGATCTATTGGCAACCCAGATAAAACTTGTTAAACTTTCAAAACAGGCTGAGCTGAAAAGTGAAGCAGAGTTAAAAGCACTTCAAGCTCAGGTCAATCCGCATTTTCTTTTTAATTCTATTAATGCTGCAGCTGCCTGCTGTAGAAAAAAACCCTCTCAAGCAAGAGAACTGCTGATTAAACTGGCTGGAATTTTCAGACGAACACTTCAGCGTGATATCTATCAAACTACTCTATTTGAAGAAATAAATTTTTGTAAAGATTATTTAAGTATAGAAAAAGTAAGATTAGATAAACGACTTGAAGTTGAGTGGAATATTCCTGAAGATTTATTTGATAATATCATCCCACCTTTTATTATTCAGCCGTTAATTGAAAATTCGATTGAACATGGTATTTATCCAAAAGAAGATGGAGGTAAAATTACTATAAGTGCTGAAAAAATAGGTGAGACATTAAAAATTAAAATAGAAGATAATGGTATTGGTATGGAGAAAAATGAGTTTGATAGTATTATGAGTGGAAATAGAAATTCAATTGGAATTAAGAACATAAGAGAAAGACTTGGATCTATCTATGGCAGTGCAGCCAGCTTCAAGATTGATAGTAGTTATAAAAAAGGTTTCAGAAATACGATTTGCATACCATCTAAATTCGTATTTGAGAGGAGAAAGGCAAATTGAAGATTAAAACCATGATTGTTGAAGATGAAAAACCAGCTAGGGATGAGCTGAGGTATTTACTTAGTCAGGAAAATAATTTTGAACTTCTCTATGAAGCTGAGGATGGCAGTGGAGCATTAAAAATTCTAGATGATAAAAAAAATAAAATAGATCTTATATTTCTAGATATTAAAATACCAGGTATTACAGGTATAGAGATAGCAAGAAAACTTCATAAAGCAGAAGTTCCACCCTATATAATATTTACTACTGCTTATGATGAGCATGCTGTTGAGGCATTTAAATTGTCCGCTTTAGATTATTTATTAAAACCTTTTTCTGATAAACGTTTTTATGAGAGTTTGTTGAGGGCAGAAGAAATGATTAAAAAAAACAGGAGCGTAAATGAGCAGATGGATAATTTTATAAATATTTTATCAGATAAAAAAACTGAAAATAAGATTGATAAAATCGCAGTAGAAGATAAAGACTATTATTTAATGCTTGATTTTAAAGATATTTATTATTTTGCTACAAAAGAGAAAAAAGTCTGGGCTTATAGTCAACAAGATTCTTATATGACTCAATTCAAGCTCAAAGAGCTGGAAAAAATACTCCCTGAATATTTTTTTAGAATTCATAAAAGCTATATAGTAAATTTAAAAAATATAAAAGCTGTTATACCTTGGTTTAAAGGCAAATATCAAATTTTGATGGAAAATTATTCTGAACATAAAATTCCTGTCAGTAGGTCTAAAGTTGCTGAATTAAATGAACGTTTAAATCTCAAATAATGTAATTGAGTACAATATATTTACTTTTCAGTAAAAATTGCTTTTCATATCCCTTGATAGGTATATAATAATATATGTAAAAAAATACTTATAGGGGGTTATATTTTATGCTTTCATTTCTAGGTTCTTTAGCAGTTCTAATTATAGGGTATTTTACTTATGGGAAGATAGTTGACAATATTTTTGGATCCAGTCGTGAGAAAGAAACACCTGCTATTAGAAAAGAAGATGGTGTGGACTATGTAGCAATGGACTGGAAAAAAGTCTTTTTAATTCAGTTTTTAAATATTGCAGGACTTGGGCCCATATTTGGTGCTATTGCCGGTGCACTCTGGGGACCAACTGCCTTTATCTGGATAGTTTTAGGAACCATTTTTGCAGGTGGTGTTCATGATTATCTATCCGGAATGCTTTCGATTCGCTCAGATGGAGCCTCGATTTCTGAAGTAATTGGCGAAAATTTAGGGAGCACGATTAGACAGGTGATGAGAATTTTTAGTATTGTATTACTTATTTTAGTTGGAACTGTTTTTATGACAGGACCTTCAATGCTGCTGGCTAATTTAACTCCAGGCTTTATGGGGGTTAATATTTGGCTGCTGATTATCTTAACATATTACTTTGTTGCAACCTTTTTGCCTGTAGATCAACTGATCGGAAAGCTTTATCCAGTATTTGGTCTTGCCCTGCTAATTATGGCTGTTGGTGTAGGTGGTGGACTGATATTTGGTAATTATGATATACCTAATATTACTCTCAGCAATTTGCATCCTGAATCTCTTCCAATTTGGCCGCTTATGTTTGTTACGATTGCCTGTGGAGCAATTAGTGGTTTTCATTCTACCCAATCTCCAATTATGGCCCGCTGTACAACCAATGAAAAAGAAGGGCGCAAAATATTTTATGGTGCCATGGTTGCCGAGGGAGTTGTTGCTTTAATCTGGGCAGCTGCAGCAATGACATTTTTCAGAGGCACAGGTGGTTTGAGTACAGCAATGGCTGAACTTGGTGGACCAGCTGGAATAGTACATGAGATTACCGGTAGTATGATGGGAACAATAGGTGGATTGCTTGCTGTACTTGGAGTAATTGCAGCACCTATAACATCTGGAGATACTGCCTTTAGAAGTGTACGTCTCACTTTATCAGATATATTTAGTTTAGAACAGAAATCACTTAAAAACAGACTAATACTTGCTGTACCGATTTTTATAGTTGGCGGTTTTTTATCACAGATTGATTTTAATGCTTTGTGGCGTTACTTTGCATGGTCAAATCAGACGGTAGCTATGGTTGTACTCTGGGCTGGTTCTATCTGGTTGGCTAAAAATGATAAAAACCACTGGATAGCTTCCTTACCTGCATTTTTCATGACAGCCGTTTCGGTCACTTATATTCTTTATGCACCCGAAGGATTCCAGCTTGCATATAATATTTCAGTTCCTGCTGGTATAGCTGCAGCTGTTGTTACGATGGCGATTTATTTAAGAAAAATTTACAGTCCTGAATTTTTAGAAAACCTTCCAGTCGAAGAAAAACAGGCTGTATAGACATTTTCAAATTAAAAATAGATATTAGCTAATATAAATTTCTTTATTTAAGAGGTCTGCCTTAAGGTAGGTCTCTTTTTTCTTTTCATTTATGTCTTAAATATCAATATTAAGATATTAAATAGATAATCAAAGAAAATATTTAATGGAATCGATTAAAAAGCTTGAGCCAAAATATATCAGAACAAGTGAAAAGCCAATGATCAGGCTCCTATATAAGCTGTCATTTAAGAATTTTCTTCCGCGGGCCACCACAAAAGAAACAAGTGCATACCAGCCGAAATCTGCAGCTATATGGCCGACAAAAAATGAGCCAGCAGCTGCAGGCCCATGCTGGGAAGCATTTGCAAGATAGGTCATACCTATGGTTGCCCACCAGATGGTCCAGTAAGGATTTGCAATACTTATTAGTGCACCTGGTAATATAAACCCTCTGAGTTTATGTTCCGCATCGCTTTCTGCTTCCATACTTTTTTCCAGCGAAACTTTTTTCTTGATCGAAGATCTAATCATATCCAGTGCCATCAAGATCAGTACAATACCGCCGATAATGCCGATAACTGCAGTAAATAATGGGCTGGCAAAGAGCTGGTTAAGTCCCAAAAGCAGCAGAACAACAAGCAAGAGTTCCAAAACTGCATGTCCTGTGATAATAAGCGGGCCAGCGATAAACCCTCTCTTCAGGCTGCCGCTGATAACATAAGTCAATAGTGGCCCGGGCATCATCGCTCCAGATAATCCAATTATAAATGATGAAAATGCAAGCCTAAGTTCAACCATCTACTTTCACTCCAATATCCATATTATTATCCCAAGTTAAATTGATCTTCCTCCAAACAGGCCCATATGGTTTGTACAGACAGGCTTCAACTTTTATCAGATCAATTAACTATGTGAAGTTTTACTGTAGGTTATTAAAACAATTTTATCGCTAAAATAAAATATAGTCAAGTAAGTATGTATTTGGGTTTGTGTAAAGCATTTGGGGGAGACTTTTTCCTCACAAAGACAAAATCTTATATTTTCTTTACTTAGATTCATTTTAAAGTATAAATTTTAGGTTATATAAAAATATTTTTTCTAAATTATCGAATTTTCTAATTGAAAATAGTACTTAATAAGCAGGTTTTTCAATTTTCATCTTGAATGTATATAATAAGCATATAAGAAATATTTGTAAAAATATATATTATTATGTAATATAATGTCGAATATTCTGTAATAATAATTCGAAAAAGCACATTTAAAATAATAATAGAAGGGAAATATTTAAGATGTCTATAAAAAACAAACTCAAATTTGGAGAATTGCTGTTAAAACATAACTATATAAGTGAATCTCAGCTTGAAGATGCGCTTGAAAAACAAAAATATTCACATAAAAGACTTGGAGAAATTTTGATCGAATCAGGTTATATTAGACGCAAAGATGTAGTAGATGCTCTGGGGAAACAGCTGGGGTATGAGCGGGTAAATTTTAAAAAATACCGGCTCTCATCCAAACTAGCTGATTATATACCAGAAAACCTGGCAAAAAATTATAATATTGCCCCACTCAAGTTAAAAAATAATAGATTGGTCATAGCAATGCAGGATCCACTTGATTTGGAACCGATCGACCTTTTGAATTCTATTAATAGTTATGATCTGGAAATCTTGATAGCTGCAGAAGAAGAAATCAAGCATGCACAGCAGCTCATCTATTCGGATTATAAAGCAGAGCAGTCTTTCGATAATGTGCCGAAAATGGTTAGAAGTATAATTCAAAAAGCTGTGCACAAAAAAGCAACGGATATCCATATCGAACCAGAAGAAGACAGCATCAGAATTCGCTACAGAATAAGTGGTATACTGCATCAGGAGGCTAGCTTAAAAAAAGATAACTTCAGTAATCTAGTTTCACATCTTAAAACTTTAGCAAAACTTGATATAACTACAACGCGTGAGCCGCAGAGTGGCAGTTTTTATCTAGATATAGATGATCAGGATATAAACGCAAGGATATCTACCATGCCAACACTTTATGGGGAAAAGGTTGTAATCAGGCTGCTGATTAAAGATCGGAGCCTTTTGGATATTAACAATCTTGGTTTCTCAGATTATAATCTTGAAAAACTAAAAAATTTGATTGAAAAACCCTATGGATTGATCTTGGTCACCGGACCGACCAGTAGTGGTAAAACGACCACATTAGCAGCCATACTCAATTATATTAACAGCAGTACTAAAAATATTATTACAATCGAGGACCCTGTAGAATATCAGCTAAAAAGTGTATATCAGGTTCAAATAGACAAAAATAATAACCTTGATTTTCCCAAAGCACTGCGCTCTGCATTAAGACAGGATCCAGATGTAATTATGATTGGAGAAATACGGGATAAAGAAACAGCAGAGATTGCAATTAGGGCAGCTATCACCGGTCACCTTGTATTATCCACCCTGCATACCCAGGATGCATTTGGTGTGATAGGGCGCTTGATCAGTCTTGGTGTCCCTCCATACCTTATTCACTCAACTCTTATTGGGGTAGTAGCTCAGAGGCTGGTCAGATTTCTCTGCAACTGCAGTGAGCGCAAAGAATTAAATACTGAAGAAAAGAAATTCTTGAATATAGCTCCTGACGAAGAAGGTCAATTTTTCCAGTACGTAGGTTGTGAAGAATGTGAGAATACAGGTTTTAATTCTCAAACAACGATTGAAGAGGTGCTCGAACTTGATGAAGACTATGAAGATCTGATAATAAATGAAAGTAATACAAAAAAAATAAAAAGACTTGCTGAAAGAAAAGGGTTTAAAAGCCTCAAAGATAACAGCAGAGATAAGGTGCTGCAGAATATAACCACATTTTCCGAGGTCAAAAGAGTATTATTATAGAATCGGAGAAAGTAGGCGAGAAATAGATTCTCTGACCTTCATTGTCCATCCCCTGTTTTCATAATCATCCATAGTTATCTCCTGAGCATGTTCCAGATCCTGCTCAAAAATTTTATCATGCTGTTTTGTAACTTCTTTATCATATATAAAAGCATTTATCTCAAAATTTAGTTTAAAACTTCGGACATCCATATTTGTGGTTCCAATTGAGAGTATATGTCCATCGATAGAAATAGTTTTGCTGTGCAGAAAACCCTCCTTATATCGGTAACAGCGGGCACCTGATTCTAACATATGACCTATAAAAGAATTGTTGGCTCCATATACAAAGGCATGATCTCCTCTGTCAGGGATCATAATTTTGACATCTATACCAGAGCGGGCAGCATTTTTTAAAGCTTCCAGCACAGACTGATCTGGAATAAAATATGGAGACTGGATAGAAATATTTTTCTCAGCTCCATAGATCATCTTCAAAAACATTGATTTTATTTCCTGTTCCTCTGAGTCAGGCCCACTGCTCACTATCTGTATTGGTGAGCTGCCGCCTGCCTTCTTTTCAGGAAAATACTTTTCATTACTGAAGAGAGCTTCACCAACAGCAAAATTCCAGTCAAGGCAAAATTGATGCTGAAGACTGTCAACACTTTTACCCACGAGGCGGAGGTGGGTATCACGCCAGTCAGCGAATTTGCGAGAATGACCTATATATTCCTCACCAACATTTATTCCGCCCAGATAACCTATTTTTCCATCGATCACCACATTTTTACGGTGGTTTCTGTAATTCATATCTAGAATAAATGGGGCAAATGGTGCAGCTTTACCGCCCGCATCTTCTAACATATTGAGGGAATGAGCAGATAAATTTCTGCAGCCCATTTTATCATAAAGCAATCTCACTTCTATTCCTTCTGCAGCTTTTTTTGTAAGCAGGTTAATAAATTTATCTCCCAGCTGATCATCCTGAATAATATAATAATTGGCATGAATAAAATTCTCTGCCTTTTCTAAATCAGCAAAGAGGTCAGCAAATTTATCTGTGCCATTGGTATAGATTTTAAGGTCATTATAGCCCACCAGAGCTGTGGTTTTAGCCTCAAAACCAAGCCTGATAATACTTTTTTCCAGCCTTTCAAAATTTAATTCTATTTCTGCCAGCAGCTCTTTCTTTCTTTGGCTCGGCATATTTTTTTGTTCATCTAAAAACTGCTTTTTTCTAAATATTTTACGTTTTCTCGGGGTTAATCCTAGAAACAAATAAAGAACAAAACCTAAAATAGGAATCAGTGTCAAAATCAAAAGCCAACCCCAGGTGGCAGTCGGATCCCTTCTTTCAAAAAAGATAAGCAGGATAATAAATATAATATTTAAGATCAGTATTATTGATGGTAGATAAGTAATTAAGTTCATAAGAACCTCCCGAAAAAAGTTTAGGTAATCATATTATCAAATTCTATGATAAAAATAAAAATCCTCTATATTTAAAGATGAAAATAAAAGGCTTTTTTAATTCAAAGGATATTAATAATTCGGCAAGGAGTTTCAATTTAGACTATATTTTTGTAAATCAGGGTCTAATAGATAAGTCAATGATTAAATATTATTTGTGAAAATATCTATCATTTATCTAATTTATTTAAATCAAATGTTCATATGATTTATAATAAGGAGAAAAAAATACTATTTGATTATATTTAAGACTTAAAAGCTTCTAAGAATAGATAATGCTTATTTTTAGAGTTTAATTACTTTAAAAATTATTACGATAATAATTATAATATGGATAAAATATAATAATTATATATCTAATGTTTTATTATGTAAATCAAAAAAGGGGGGTAAGATGAGTAAAAATATAAATATATTGATTGTAGAAGATGAGAGATTAAATGTTAAATTATTATTTAATTATCTTAAGGAATTAGATTGCAATATTAGAGCAGTTGATTCAGGGGAAAAAGCACTTAATTATATTAGTAAACATAGAGTAGATTTGGTGCTTTTAGACGTTATATTACCTAAAATGAATGGTTTTGAAGTTTGTAAAAAAATTAAGAAGAATAAAAGCAAAGATATTTCAGTTATATTTATCAGTGCATTAGATAAAGGCAAGGATATAGCTAAAGGCTTTCAAGTTGGTGGTTCTGATTATATTACTAAACCATTTAAAAAAGAAGTTATTAAAGCCAGGGTTAAAAACCACTTGGAATTTTATGAAACAAAAAGAGAACTTGAAAATAAGAATAAACAGCAGGAAATTTTATTGGAGAACATAGATGCAAATGTCTGGTATTTAAAAGATAATAATACATATGGTAGAGTGAACATAAATCATGCTGAATTTTTAGGGCTTAATAAAGAAGATATTGAAAACAAAAAACTGACTGATTTTTTAGCTGAAGAAGAAGCAAAAGAGTGTATTAAAATCAACAAATCTGTTTCCGATAAAAAGAAGAAGACCAAGAGTTTAGAGTGGGTAAAGAATGATAAAGGTGAAAAAAGGCTTTTAGATATAACAAAACAGCCTGTATTTGATAGTGAGGGTAATATTGAGTATATTGTAGCGACAGCATCAGATATTACTGAAAAAAGAGAAAAGGAAGAAAAGCTAAATTTTTTAGCTAATGCTATGGAAAACATTTCAGATTCAGTAATTTTAACAGATGCCAATTTTAGAATAAAATATATTAATAAAGCAACAGAAAAATTATTTGGATATTCATTTAAAGAGATCAAAGATAAAACACCGGAAATGTTGAATACAGAAGAATTATCAGAAGAGATTCAGCAGAAAATATATAAATCGGTGCAGAATGGAGATGCATATACAGCAGAATATTTAAATAAAAGAAAAGATGGGTCAAGATTTGTATGTGAAATGAAAATAACTCCTTTAAAAAACGATAAAGGAGAGATTTATGCATATACTGGCATTCAAAGAGACATAACTAAAAGAAAAAAACAGCAGGAAAAACTAGAATTTCAATTAGAATTCCAAAAGCACCTTGCCCAGATATCTTCAAGTTTACTAGAAGTGAGTTCAGTAAATATAGATAAAAAAATCAACAATGCTCTAAAAAAGTTAGGGGAGTTTTTTAGAGCAGATAGAATTTATATCATTCAGTTATCTGAAGAAAATAATACATTATCTAATACTCATGAATGGTGCAGAAAGGGAGTTAAATCTGAACAAGAAAACTTTCAAAATATATCTGCATCTAAATTTTCCTATTCATTAGATATTTTAGTTAAAAATCAGCATATAAATATTTCAGATGTAGATAGAATGAGCAAAAAAGCAGAATCAGAGAAAAGAATACTTCAGAATTTAGGAATAAAATCATTAGTTATAAATCCGATGTTTATTGAAAATAAACTATTTGGATTTTTTGTTTTTGATTCAGTAATAAATAGAAAGATATTTTCTGAAGAAGAAATCAGATTACTCAAAATTTTTGCCGATGTTATAACAAGTGCATTTTCTAAATATATAGATTATAAAAAAATTAAAAATCTAACTTTTAAAGACAATCTTACAGGTTTATACAACAGAAGATATTTTGAAAATGAATTAGCCAGAATTGATACTAAACGACACCTACCTTTAAGTATTATTGTTGCAGATATTAATGGCTTAAAAGTTATCAATGATTCTTTAGGGCATGATATAGGTGATGAGCTGCTTAAAAAAAGTGCTGAAATTATAAAAGGAGAAACGAGAGATGAAGATATATTAGCTCGGTACGGTGGAGATGAATTTGCCATATTTTTACCTCAAACAAATAAAGCAGAATCTCAAATAATAATTAATAGAATAAAGAAAAAATCTAAAAATACCAAAACAGATAAACTGCATGCTTCAATAGCATTAGGAAGTGCAACTAAAACAGAGTCCAATCAAAAAATAATTGATATCTTAAAAAAAGCTGATAACAATATGTATCAGAACAAATTATCAGAAAGCAGAAGCACTAAAAATAGGATAGTTCAGGGATTACTCAATACTCTAGTAGCAAAAAGTGAAGAAACAAAAGAACATGCTTTAAGAATGTCTAAATTAGCTTCAGAATTTGGAAATGAATTAGGATTATCTAATTCAGAATTGAACAGATTAACCCTTTTATCTACACTACATGATATAGGAAAAACAACAATAGAAGAAAAGATACTAAAAAAGCCTGGGAGATTAACAGATGTTGAATGGGAAATTATAAAAGAACATCCTGAAAGAGGGAGCAGAATTGCAAATTCCTCGGAGGAGTTTGCTTTAGTAGCCAAAGATATTCATGCACATCACGAAAGATGGGATGGTAATGGCTATCCAAGCTGGCTCAAAGGAGAAAATATACCTTATTTGGCTAGGATTATTTCTATTATAGATGCTTATGATGTAATGACCCATAAAAGGTCTTACAAAGATGCAGTTCCAAAAGAAGCGGCTCTTAAAGAGATAAATAGATGTGCAGGGAGTCAGTTTGATCCAGATTTAGCATATAAATTTATAAATATGATGAAAGATTCTGATTAAAAAATTGGAAGGAGAAAATTATGGCTAATATATTAATAATTGATGATGCTGCATTGGTAAGAAAAAGAATCAAAAATATTTTGCTTTATGACAATCATCAAGTGTTTGAATTGGATAATGGTAGCTCCTTTAGAAATAATACTTTTCCCGAAGAACTTTCTTTAAATGATATAGAAATAGTGTTTTTAGATATATATCTAAAAAATGAAAGTGGATTTGATATACTGAGATATTTAACTAAAAACTATCCTGACATTGACGTAATCATAGTTAGTGGAGAAAATAAAATATCTACAGTTGCTAAAGCAGTTGAGTATGGAGCGAAAGATTTTTTAGCTAAACCTTTTGATAATAAAATGCTGTTGAAAAAATTAGGGAAAATTATTGATAAAAGAGATTCCGATGAGATAAAAAACAGCTCTATTATTGATTTCAATAGTGAATTAACTTCTTTTAATACATATTTAAATCTTGAGTTAAATAGATCTTTAAGGTCACAGTTATCAGTATCTTTTCTCAAAGTTGATTTTAATAAAATTGATAACAACCATACTATCATAGAGATCAAAAATGATATTACAGCTAGTATCAGAGATATTGATCAAATATATTTGGTGGATTATAAAAAGATATGTTTTCTTCTTCCTCTAACAGGTACTGAAGGCAGAAAAATATTTCGTAAAAAAATAAAAAGGATAATTTCAAAAGAAGAAAATGAAGTAAATGAAGAAAGTTTAAAAGAAATTAAAATTAATGATATAACTTTTCCTGAAGATATTATCGAAGGGAAAGAAAATAATTTAGATTTTTCGAAACAAAATTACTACAAAAATAAGATTTTAAATAAATTAGCTATTAAAGTTGATAGCTAAATTTACCTTCTTTAAAGTTATTACATCATACATATGTCTGCATTTAAGGGTAACGTCAAGTATTTTGTGTAAATAAATTAATATCTTTCTTCAAATAGTTGAA
>CAZYRX010000035.1:0-21427 GCA_964649895.1 uncultured Halanaerobium sp. | reverse complement strand
TTTCATCTGCAGTATACTGTTCTAGGTTATCATAACCTAATACTATATCATCAAATTCTCCATGTCTGTCTGGTACAAAAAGTCTTGTAATTATACCCCCATAATTTATAATATCAACTCTCATACCATTAATGTTTTTCATTTTAAATAAAGTTACTTCTCTACCATCTTTTAGTTCTCCAAATTTTTCAGTGGTAATTTCTATTTTTTCCATCAATTATCCTCCTAAATTTTAAAATTGTTATATTTAAATTATAATTTAAATTTCTTAATAGTGCAAAAAATAAAGAATATTTCTACAAATTTTTTTTAATAGTGCAGGAATTATTTAATTCAGCACTAATATTATAATTATGAGTTATAAATAAAAGGATGTTTTTTGAATTATTATCAAATAATAAATTGGGAGGGTTTTAAATGCATAATAGTGAGTATATTGATACTTTTGACAGCAAAAAAATGTTTTTCCGCAGAGATTTAGTTGAAGACCCTAAGGCAGTTTTAGTTTTTGTGCATGGGCTTGATGAACATCAAGGAAGATATGATTATTTAGCAGGTAGATTTAATGGTGAAGGCTACTCTGTTTACAGATTTGATAATCGAGGACATGGTAGATCAGATGGTGAGCAAGCATATATTGAAGATTTTAATACTTATCTTGATGATGCAAACACTGCTGTTGAAATAGCATTGGAAGAAAATCCTGATCTTCCTATTTTTATGTTAGGCCATAGTATGGGGGGCTTTATTGCCTCAGGATTTGGCATAAAATATCCAGATAAATTAGATGGACAGATATTAACCGGAGGCTGGACAAATATAACTGATGCCTTTGAAGAAATAAATCAAATGAGTCTTGACGAAAACCCAGATTTAAAACTACCAAATGAATTGGGAGATTTAATATCAAGATCTAAATATGTAATTGATGATTATCTAGAAGATCCTTTTGTTTCAGAATATACTACTTTAAAGCTGATGAAAACCATGCTTGATGACGGCATACCCTGGTTAGTTGATAATTTAAGTGAATACGAATATCCTGTTTTAGTTCTTCATGGTGGTTCTGATGCTATTGTAGATCCATCTTGTTCTGAAAAATTGTATGACCTGATATCTTCTGATGATAAGATGTTAAAAATCTATCCCGATTTATATCATGAAATTCTCAATGCTCCAGAAAAAGAAGAAGTAATTAATGATATTATTAACTGGATCGAAGATAGGATTCAATAGAAAATTATCTAATCTCAAAATATGTTAAAGAGATCGAAAGCTCCCTTAAGAACAGCAATTTAAGTACTGCTGACTTCAAAAGGGAGCTTTTTTTATTTATCAATTGAATATTAATCAAGTTAAGTTCTACTCCATTAATTTTTGAGGCTCTGCAGTGGTGCTGGAATCCTGCCACCTCTGGAGATAAATTCTTTACTTGAAAATTCGCTTATTCTCATTATAGGGGCTCTTCCAAAAAGACCACCAAAAACTACTTCCTCACCTACATCTTTTCCGGGTACAGGAATTAACCTCACAGCCGTTGTCTTATTATTTACCATTCCAATAGCCGCTTCATCTGCAATTATTGCAGAAAGAGTTTCAGCTGAAGTTCTGCCAGGTAGAGCAATCATATCAAGGCCAACTGAACATACTGCGGTCATTGCTTCTAGTTTTTCTAAACTTAAAGACCCTTTTTCAACAGCTTCTATCATCCCCGCATCTTCACTTACAGGAATAAAAGCACCACTTAATCCACCAACATGAGATGATGCCATTACACCACCCTTTTTAACTGCATCATTTAATAAAGCTAAGGCAGCAGTAGTTCCATGAGTTCCACAGCTTTCTAACCCCATTTCTTCCAGTATTCTCGCTACACTATCTCCAACTGCAGGAGTAGGAGCTAATGACAAATCTACAATACCTGAAGTAACACCAAGTATTTCCGATGCCTCTTTAGCAACAAGCTGGCCCATTCTAGTTATTTTAAAAGCTGTTTTTTTAATAGTTTCTGCTACAACATCAAAAGGCTCACCTTTTACATTTTGGAGAGAAGCTTTTACTGCACCAGGTCCAGAAATCCCTACATTAATCATGCATTCCCCTTCTCCGACCCCATGAAAAGCACCTGCCATAAAAGGATTGTCTTCTGGAGCATTTGCAAAGATTACTAATTTACTGGCAGCAGCTCCACCAGATTCAGCACTTAGTTCAGCTGCTTCTTTAATTATTTTACCCATTTTAGTAATTGCATCCATGTTAAGCCCTGCTTTAGTAGTACCAATATTAACTGATGAACAAACTCTTTCTGTTTGTGAAAGTGCCTTCGGAATAGAATCAATCAATTTTTTATCTGCTTTAGTCATACCTTTATGAACAAGAGCAGAAAAACCACCAATAAAATCAACTCCCACTTCTTTTGCTGCTTTATCTAGAGTCTTTGCAAATTCTACATAATCCTCATCATCAGAAGCTGCTGCAACTAAAGAAATAGGTGTAACAGAAATCCTTTTGTTAATAATGGGAATGTCATATTTTAATTCAATATCTTTTGCAGTACTTACAAGATCCCCAGCATAATTTATTATTTTCTCATAAATCTTTTCCCTTGCTTTTCCCCCATCACTATCTGCACAGTCGCTCAGAGAAATACCCATAGTAATTGTTCTTATATCTAATTTTTCTTCTTCTAACATTCTAACTGTTTCCATAATCTCATATGTATTTATCATTTAAACACTTCCTCAATATATAATAAAAAATCAGATTTTTACTTTAAAATTTAAAAGCAGTTTACAAATAGCTAATTCAAATTCTATATTCTATGCATTGAACGAAAAATATCTTCATGTTGTAATTTAATTGAAAGTCCTAACTTTTCTCCTTTTTTGTTTAATCCATTTTTAAGCTCTTCTAATGATATTTCTAAATTCTCTAAATCGACGAGCATTGTCATTGTAAAATATTCTCCTAGTACAGTCTGATTAATATCTAAAATATTAACCTTTTTTTCTGCAAGTAAAGTACTTACTTCTGCGATAATTCCAATTTGATCAACACCAATTACTGTTATTATAGCCTTCATTTTATATTCCCCTTTTTTATAAATTTTATCTGTTATCTTAATAATAGTTTTTATGAAAAAATATATTAAAAAAAATGAAATCTTAAGATTTTTATCTTGTGTTTCATCTTATCATTTTTAATTATAACTTTCCAGTTTTATATTATAGATCTCAAGTTAAAAATATTTAAGTTTATAAAAAATTACAAACATACTTTCTATAGAAAATAAATAATTAAGTTAGGCTGTTTAAGTTCAAATATGAAGGTTATTTAAAATTGATAGTGAACATTATATATAGAAGAGTATTTAATCTAACTGTTTCAAATAATATTATAAGGATGTGCTTAAATATGAAGGTATTATTTATTGGTGGGACAGGAACAATAAGTCAGGCTGTATCGAAATTTGCAGTTGAAAAGGGAATCGATCTTTATTTATTTAACAGGGGTAACAGTAATCAATTTGCTCCTGCTGAAGCTAAAATTATTGAAGGAAATATCAGAAATTATACTGAAGCAAAAGAAAAACTGAAAAATCATGAATTTGATGTAGTAGTTAATTTTGTTGCTTATACAGCTGAACATGTTAAAAATGATATAAAATTATTCGAAAATCAAATAGATCAATATATTTTCATAAGTTCAGCATCAGCCTATCAAAAACCTCAGACAGAGTATTTAATTGATGAATCAACACCATTAGCAAATCCTTATTGGGAATATTCTCGAAATAAAATTGCATGTGAAGATGTTTTAATGGATGAATATAGAAAAAAAGCTTTTCCTTTCACCATAGTTAGACCATCACATACCTACAGTAACAATAAAATACCTGCCTCTATAAACAGCAGTAAATCATGGTCTTTAGTTGATAGAATGCGGAGGGGCAAAAAGATTTTAGTTCATGGAGATGGAACTTCTCTCTGGACAATGACTCATAACAGTGATTTTGCTGTAGGACTTGTTGGGTTAATCGGAAATGCAAAAGCAATAGGTCATGCTTTTCATATCACATCAGATGAAACCTTGAATTGGAATCAAATTTATGAAATGATAGGAAAAGCTGCAGGGGTGAAAATAGATATTGTTCATGCTGCATCAGAAAAAATAGCTGAATATGACCAAAAGTACAGTGGTTCATTACTCGGCGATAAAGCCTTTAGTGTTGTTTTTGATAATAGCAAGATTAAAAGATTAGTTCCAGATTTTAAAGCAGCAACTTATTTTGCTGACGGAATACAACAAACAATTGACTGGTTTGATAATAATCCGGAATATAAAGAGATTGATAAAAAATGGGATAAACTAATAGATAAAATTATAAAAGAAAATCAATAAATTTAAACTAACTAAAAAATATTGCCAACTATATAAAGTTATTTTCTTTTTTCTTTAATTTTAAGCAGGCTTTTATCTATGACTCTGCAAAAATCTTCTTCTGAGTAAGGTTTTATTAAAAAATCTATAACTTCTATTTGAGTTGATTTACTGGTATAATTAAATTCATTGTGAGCAGTTAAGATAATAATCTCTATTTCAGACTGTTCATTCCTTATTTTTTCTGCAGCTTTGAGGCCATTCATTCTGGGCATTTGGATATCCAGCAGCACAATATCTACATCTTTTTCTAATGCCTGCAAAACAGCCTTTTCTCCATTGCTGACTTCTGCAGCGATTTCTATCTGTTCTGCATAAAATTTATTTAAATAAAATTTTATTACTCTTCTTTCTAAATGTTCATCATCAGCAATTAAAATTTTATACATTTCTTTGTCCTCCTGAAAATATATATTTATTTCTACCTTCTTCTGATAATATATTACTACTTATTTAATATCTAGTCAAAAAAATTACTACAAAATCACCGCGTACATTTAATTTTTTAAATTTTTTATTTATCATCATTTTCTGGAAGGGTGAGGCTCCGAAAGATCGTCTCTATGCTTCTTCATACAAACTATTCCAGCCTCAATTTTTTGTTATTTTATTATCTTAATATTGAATATCGCTTCAAGATGAAAGCTTTGGTTTCTTAACGATATATAAAAATATGTTATGTTATAGATATAAAAAAAGCACCATCATTCCTTTTAAAAAGAATAACAGCACCTCAAATATGATTTATATATAATTCAACAATCAGCAATCTATTTTGGTTTTATAATTTTACCATTTTTATACTCTATTTCAGTATAATTTATATCCTCATCATTTTTTCCCTGTGTTACATTATATTTAAAAATTGCTTGAAATATTTTCATATCAACTACAGAATTTATTGCCTGTACAGGACAGACCATCTGACAAATAAAGCAGAGTTCACAGCTGTTTTCCCATTTCGGCCTTTTTCTGCTGTCTAAAATAATATTATCCTGAGGACAATTTTCCACACACTTGCCACAGCCTATGCAATCATAACTACTAGAAAAAAGCCTTGTGTAGATGTTATTTACAAACCATCTATCAGTTAATAGAGATTCAAAGCTATAAACAATCCCCTTTTTAAACTTACTCTTATATTTATATATCTTCTCTGAAAATGATTCATAATTAAAGACCTCCAACAAAGATTTAGCAAACTCTCTAGCCTGAGTAAGCTCTTTTTTATCAGGGTGACCATCTGAAAATAAAACTCCCTGGTTTAGGTATCCCAAATACTTATCAGCACCTCTTGCCGCAAAAAAACCAATATTAACTGTGTTTTTATCTTGAAGTATATTTTTTATCTTAATAGGGACATCAAAGTAATAGCTGCCGTAACTAATAAAAGAAAATACAGCTTTATTATTTAAGTCAGGTAACGATTGCAGGTAATCCTTAACCAAAAAAGGAAGCCTATAATAATATACAGGAGTACCAAATCCAATTAAATCATAATCTTCTACATAATCCGGCTTTCCATTTTTAATATTTATAAACTCTACCTCCCATTCATTCGCTTCTAATACCTTCCCAATAGACTCAGCAATTTTCCTGGTTGAATTTGTTTGTGAAAAATATATTATCAAGCATTTCATCTTATAAACCTACTCTCAGTTTTTAACTATTGTCATGAAGCTAAACTAACGTATGGCAATTGTTTAAACAGATTTTTAATTAAAACCATGAGAAGACTCCAAAATTATTATCCTCGAAATCACAGCCCATTGACACAATTTATTGTGAATGATAATATATTACTAATCGGCGAGAAAAAAGTTTGTTGCACAAACCCTTATAAAATCGGGTGCACATGACTTATAATCGCTGTCATAACTGCATTTCCAGGGGCCATAGCTCAGCTGGATAGAGCAACAGATTCCTAATCTGTAGGCCGGCGGTTCAAATCCGCCTGGCCCCACCATTTTTTAAACTATGATTCTTCATACTTCTTGTTATTAATATATAACTTATCTTTTTTTACATATAATTTCCCACCATGTTGCTCAACAGATGCTCTCATAAATCCATTTGATTTCATAGCAGAAACAATTATCTTTTCATCAATTATATCTAAAATATTTTTAGCACCATATTCACAGCTGAAAGTAATAATTGTATCAATATTCTTAATCTTTTTTAATAATTTTTTTTGATCACTATCTCTTATAAAACATAAGGATAATAGAACTAGTGTGCTAATTTGAAATTTTTTTAAAGTTAAAATATTTTCCATTCTAATTATTTCATTTTTTACAGCTTTTGGATTGATAAACCAATCATACATAGGCATTTCTATATTTTTTTCAATACAATAACTAATATTTGCACATAAAGAACAGCCTAATAATAATACTTGCTCTGAATTTTCTAACTGAGTAATAATTTCTTCATCGGGAATCGGCTTACAATAAATCATTTGAACCCCCCCTATTAACTTTATTCTAATTCATCTATCTATATAATACCATAAACTTCTCTAAATATTTTCTAATTTAAATATATAAAACAAAAAAACAGAGGTGGGGATCCTCTGCTTTTTCTGAGACAATTATTCTAGTATTTATTATTAGTTGGTGTTAACTTATTATGAAATGAAAATTTTTAATAAAAACTTTTTATAAACTAAGAATCTTTGTGACATAACCACCAATCATATGATTTAATCTGTCCACTTTTTACCTGTCTTTTCCTCAATTCAATCTCTTCTTTTGTATTTGCAGGTGGAACAATCACATCATCACCAATTATTTCATTATTTGGCCAATTAGCAGGAATAGCTACATTATCTTCATCTGCTTTTTGCAGTCCTTTAACCATACGTACTATCTCATCTAAATTTCTACCTAATTCAGAAGGATAATATAAAATCGCTCTAATTTTTGATTCGGGATCAACTATAAAAACTGCTCTAACTGTATCTGTAGCACTTGCAGTATGCAGCAATCCTAATTTTTCAGCTGCCTTTCCTGTACCATCTGCTATTATAGGAAACTCAATAATTTCTCCTAGATTATTCTCTATCCACTCTTCCCATTTTAAATGACTAAATACCTGATCAATACTTAATCCAATGAGTTCTGTATTTAATTCTTGAAATTCATCATATCTTTTTTGGAATGATACAAATTCTGTAGTACATACAGGTGTAAAATCAGCTGGATGGCTAAACAATATAAACCACTGTCCTGAATATTCTTCTGGTAAAACTTTTGTTCCCTGAGTTGTTGTTACTTTAATCTCTGGGAATCTATCTCCGATTAAAGGCATTGTGCTTTTTTCTTCCATAACTATCACTCCTTGAATATTCAACTAATATATTTAGTACTGATTACTGTTATCAAGTATATATAAAAATATATGAATTGTCAAGTTCATATTTAACAATATTAATTAATACATAAATTACTTAATCTGTGTTTTACAAAATAAATAAAGCAGACCAGAGGTCTGCTCAAATTTTTTTAAAATTTTCTTTTAATTTGTAAGTCTATCAGTTTCTGCAATTTCTTTTTCGCCCTGTTTTTTGGCAAAACAACAAGATAAGAATTAACACGATCAATGAATTTTTTTAGAATATCTCTTGATTCATCAAGTACTGTACTTTCTTTTACATCAACCAACAATTCTTTGATAATTCGTTCATTTAAAATAGAATTTTTAAACAAATAAATATTTTCAGTTTTGCTTTCTTCTAGATTGTTATCACTAAAAAAGTTATCTTTATTATTAATTTCGTCATCATTAAATATATTGAAATTTATTACTTCTTTTTCAGAATTAAGATGATTATTAAAATCTGTTTCTAAAAGAAACTTATATTTTTCTTTGTACTTATCTTTTTTTAAAAGCAAAATTACAGGTAAAGTTACAATACCTTCTCTTAAATCCTGCGCTAATTTTTTGCCTGTTTGTTTTTCCTCGCCTTCAAAATCTAAGATATCATCCTGTATTTGAAATGCCATCCCAATTTCTAATCCAAGTTTATATAATGTATTTAATCTCTTACCTCTAATTCCACTCACATATGCTCCAAGGTAACTGCTTAAAGCAAATAATAATGCTGTTTTATGTCTAATTCTTTTAAAATAATCTTTTATATTAATTTTAAAATCAAAGGCTTTTTCTGCTTGTTCAATTTCACCCTCACATATCAAACGTACATTTTTACTTATTTTTTTCAAAGTATCTTTATCAAGGTGATCAAATAGAATATCAAAAGTTTTAGTTAATAAAAAGTCACCAATAAATACAGCTTCTTTTTTCCCAAATCTTTTTTGTGCAGTCTTCTGCCCTCTTCTCAACTCAGCATCATCAATGATATCATCATGTACTAAAGATGCCATATGAAGAATTTCTAATCCTGAAGCTAAATCTAGAATAACTTTTTTATCATAATCTCCAAAGCTTGCCGCAAGGAACATCAAAAAAGGTCTGAGTTTTTTTCCTCCCCCTTTTATAAGATCATCAACTGCATGATTAATCATTGGCCGATTAGAAATTGTTTTATCTCTTATATGACTATCTAATTTATTTACAATTTTTTTATAGTATTTATCGTCAGTTAGCAAAATTTTCACCTTCAATTAAATTGAATTTTTCATCCGTGATTTCTACTTTATCTCTAAGGCCTGAAGAAAGATATACCTCAAGTTCATTGGTTATAAACATTACTTCTACTTCTTCTGTATTTTCAATAAATTTCATCCCTTTTTCCAAACCTAATATATAGATACTTGTAGAAAGAGCATCAGCATCAAAAGAATTATCGCTGATTATACTTACACTTAAAAGGTTTGTATCTGCAGGATAACCTGTATCTGGATCTAAAATATGATGATATACTTTTCCATCTTTTTCAAAATATCTCTCATAATTACCAGATGTGACTATTGTTTTATCACTTGCTTCTATAATCGCCATCACATTACCTCTACCCTGACGAGGATCCTGAATACCTACCCGCCACTTAGAACCATCTGGTTTATTGCCAATTACCAAAACATTTCCTCCAAGATTTACAAAAGCACTATTAATATTATGCTTTTCAGTAACCTTTTTTACTTCATCAGCAGCATAACCCTTTGCTATTCCACCTAAATCAAGCTTCACACCTTCTTCAATCTCAGCCTGATTATCGTATATATTAAGCTTTTGATAACCAATATTTTTAAAAGCGTTTTCTATTTCTGAATCAGATGGTACACCTGCATCTTCTGTTCCTATACCCCAAAGATCAACTAATACACCAATAGTTGGATCGAATTTACCATCAGTTATTTTTGCATAATGTAATGAATTTTCTAATACCAATTTTGTATCATCAGAAATTTTTATTCTTTCCCCTGGATTATTATTTATCTGATATATTTCACTAGTTTCTAAAGTTTTACTCATTAAATTTTCTAATTCTTTTATTCTTTCCATACTTTCTTCAACTGCTTCTTCAGCATTTTCTCCATATGCCTGCATCTGCACCAAAGTGTCCATTAAAAATCTGCTTTTCTTTGCGGAAGGGAGATCTTGTTCATTAGAACAAGCACTAAGGAAAATTGAAAAAATGCTGAGCATAAGCAATAATATTAGTATCTTTTTCTTTTTAAACAAACTTATCACTTCCTAAATTATATTAATCTTGATTAAATTACTTATATTTTATCATATGTTTAATCTTATTAAAAGCAAAGCAAAGCCAAAAAGCAAAAATATCTATGTCATGATAATAACATATTGGTTTTATAAATTCAATTTCAGATATCTTTATAATATTCTGACTAATTTTATAATTCCTTCTTTAATTAAAAAAAATTGCTAAATAAAAATACTATTTTATTTGAGTTCGTAATAATTTTAAAATTGATCAAATACCCTGATTTATTTTTATTATTTTGAAAAATATTCTAATAAATAATAGAATTATATTTAATTATAGTATTTTACTTATATATTTGCAATTTATTTTCATTATGCTATAATTATAGTGTGAAAAAAATAACTCATGACTTACTTTTATAAAGTATGTGAAATTATAAATTAATACTTAATAAAATAGTCATGACAGGATAAATCTACTAAAATTAACGAAAGAAAAATATTAAAAGGAGGTAGAAAAATTGAGTAATAATATTATTATACTTGGAGCAGGTTATGGAGGAGTAGCTGCTGCCCAAACTCTCCATAAAAAATTAAAAAAACATCCTGACTCTACAATTACTCTCATTGACAGGAATTCCTATCATACCCTGTTAACAGAATTACATGAGGTGGCAGGTAATAGAATTGAAGAAGATGCCCTTAAAATTGATTTAGAAAGAATTTTTTATTCAACAAGAGTAAATATAGTTCAAGATGAGATCAATGATATAGATTTTAAAAATCAAATTTTAAGTTCTGATGATCATCAATACAGCTATGATTATTTAATTATGGGTGCAGGCAGCAAGCCTAGTCACTGTGGAGTTGAGGGTGTAGGCGAACATGCCTTTACACTCTGGTCTATGGATGATTCTACAAGTATCAAAAAACATGTGGAAAAATGTCTGCAGGAAGCAAGAATCACTGACGATCCGGCCGAAAGAAAGGAACTGCTTTCATTTGCAGTTGCTGGAGGAGGTTTTACCGGTGTTGAGATGGTTGGTGAGCTAATTGAATGGCTTGATGATTACAGCAAAAAATATAAAATACCACGTGATGAGATAGAAATTTATAACCTCGAAGGTCTTGACAAAATTCTACCCAATCTCAGTGATGAGCTGGTTGAAAAAGCTATGAATTATATGAGAAAAAAGGGAGTTAATGTTAAAACCGGTGAGTTTGTTGACAAAATCGAAGAAAATAAATTAATTCTAAATGATGGATTAGAAATCAAAGCACGAACTATTATTTGGACTTGTGGTGTACAGGCAGCTGACTTTGCTGCAAATTCTGGTCTGGCTACCGACCGTGCAAATAGAATAAAGGTAAATGAATATCTGCAGACAGAAGATTATCCAAATGTATATGCTATTGGTGATAATGCAGCAGCTCCCTGGAAAGATGATCAGATATTACCTGCATTAGTGGAATCTGCTCAACAGACAGGTGAGTGTGCAGCTGAAAATATTGTTGCTGAAATTAAAGGTGGCTCAAAAGAGGAACTTGATCCAAATTTACATGGAGTAATGGTTTCAGTCGGAAGCAGTTATGCTGTAGCGGAAGTAATGGGGCTATCTTTAACAGGAATCCCTGCTATGTTTATGAAACATTCTGTTAATATGTTCTATCGTTTTGAAATAGGTGGAATAAAAGAAACATACAGTATGATTACTGAATATATGAAAGAACAGGCTTCTCATAAAGGCTTACTGCCACAGCTATTTGGCTTTGTCAGTGTGACTTCAAGATCACTCTGGTTAGTTCTTTTACGTGTTTTTGTTGGAATCATGTGGCTTTATGAAGGTTATACTAAAGTAAGAGATGGCTGGTTATGGAGTGCAGATTATTTGGTTTCTGGAGCTTCGGGTTCACCGATTGGTGACTATGCTGTCGGCTGGTATGTCTGGCTAAATGAAGCCATTATCTTTAAGTTTCCACTTTTCTTTCAAATTGTAGTAACTCTAAGTATGATAGGAATCGGGATTTCCCTAATCTTTGGTTTGTTTGCAACACTGGGAGCTTTAGGTTCTGCTGGATTTTCAGTTAACTTTTTGCTGGCCGGTCAGTATGCACACTGGTCCAGTGACTATCCAGGACACTTTAGTCCTCTATTCTGGTTCTTATTTGGCTCAATCGCGTTAATTGGTTCCGGACGTTCTTTTGGGCTAGATTATTATGTACTGCCTTGGCTTAAAAGTAAAATCTGGAACAGACCCAAAAATAAGGATCAGGATCTGCGAAAAGTAGTTAAAAAATAGATTATAGATTAAATTATTCTAAATTAAAAAGTTAAATAAACTTAGAAAAAGCAGAAGGAAAAATAAGCCTTCTGCTTTTCTAATTCAAACATTATTTTTTTGAAAATTTTTTATTAAGAAATTTTAAATAAATATTTTAGACTTACTAGAAAATAATAAATTCTATTTTTTACACTATAAAATAATTTTTTTAGCTGTCCTTCGTTATTCTGCAGCCTTTTTTTATCTAAGGCAGCTGCAAAATAAAGCCTATCCGAATTGTTCTTACCCTCAGCAAAGCTGAAGGCATTATAAACATCTACAGCTTTAAAACCACTATTTTTGAGCAGCCTTAAAATTGTCTTAATTTTGTATCCCCGCTCATTATGAAATTCTTCAAAACAAGGAAGCTCCTCATTATCCGGACAAATTTTTAACTTTACCTGCCATAAATTTTCTTCTGCCTTTACAATATCTTCCCAGAAGCATTCATAACTATCGCCCTCAATGACAAATGATTTTTCTTCAATAGTATTAATTCTGCCAATTGAATTCATATCGAAAATAAATAAGCCATTATCTTTTAAAACAGCTGCAGTATTTTTAAAACACTCCAGCAATTCTCCTTCAGTTGTTAAATAATTTAAGCTGTCAAAAAATGAAAGCACAAGATCAAAATGCCCTTCAAAATTGAAATCTCTCATATCAGCTTGAACAAAACCCAAATCTATTTTTCTATCCTCATTTAAGTCTTTTAAATAAAAATTATTATTTTTTCTCTGAGAAGAATATTTTTTCCCTATCTCACTAAAATTCATTAAAATTTCAAATTTATCAGCAGCTTTATCTATCATAGCATCTGATAAATCCAAAGCTTTAATATTTTTCACTGAAGGTAATTTTATTAATTTTGTAGTCATATTACCTGTACCAGCAGCAAGTTCAACTATATCTTCGGGATTGCATTTATAAAAATTTAAAATATCTTTTAAATATTCAAACCAAAATTTATAAGGAACCTGTTTCATTATATCATCATATATTTCTGCAAAATAATTTGTATAGCTTTCTGACATAGATTAACTCCTGTCTCCTGCCATCTCCAATAAATCTTCTAAATAATTATAAACTGTATTGGTTCCTTCACCAGTTTCTGCAGAAAAGAAAATAAAATTATCTTTTTTGTCAAGTTTAAGTTCTTTATAAATAACTTTTTTTTGTTTTGCTCTTTTATTATTAGATATTTTATCTACTTTTGTTGCAGCAATTAAAAAACTTAAGCCACTTGCTTTAAGCCATTCTACCATCATCTTATCATCTTTAGTAGGCTTATGTCTTGCATCAATAATCTGAACAATACCCAGAAGATTTTCTCTATAGTGCAGATAGTTGTCAATTAGCTCTGCCCAATCATCTTTAACCTTTTGTGGAACATTTGCAAATCCATATCCAGGTAAATCAACAAGATAAAATTTATCATCTATATTATAATAATTAAGTGATTGAGTTCGGCCAGGAGTGTTACTTGTCCTGGCCAGTTTTTTTTGTCTTGTTATCCTATTAATTAATGAAGATTTACCCACATTTGATCTACCACTAAATGCTACCTCTGGCTGCCTAAGACGTGGACAATCTTCAAATTTAAATACGCTTTTATAAAATTTAGCATTAGTAATCTGCATCTGCATCGTCCTCAATTAATAATAAGTCTATTACTTCATCCATATGAGAAACAAAGTTAACATTAAGATCTTTTGTTATATCTTTTTCTATTTCTTCAAAATTATTTTTGTTTTTACTTGGAAGTATATAATTATTAATCCCAGCTCTTCTACCAGCTAAAATTTTAGTTTTTAATCCACCTATAGGTAAAACTCTTCCTCTTAAAGAAATTTCACCTGTCATAGCATAATTACCTCTTACCTCACGATTAGTAAGTGCAGAAGCAAGTGCAATAGCAATGGTTATTCCAGCTGAAGGTCCATCTTTGGGGACTGCTCCTTGAGGAACATGAATATGAATGTCATAGTCTTTATAAAATCCATCTGCTAGATTTAAGTCATTCTGCTTTGAACGAACATAACTTAAAGCCGCTTGTGCAGATTCTTTCATCACGTCTCCCAGAGAACCTGTTAAAGTTAATTCGCCTTTGCCAGGTACTACTGCAACTTCAATATCTAAGATATCTCCACCTGCCTGGTTATAAGCAAGTCCTGTTGCAACACCAACTCTATCTTCCAGTTCACTTTCTTGATATTCATAATCAGGGAGTCCAAGATATTTTTCAATACTATTAACTGCAACAAGTGCTCTTTTTTCTCGACCTTCTAAAAACTCTTTGGCCACTTTTCTTGTAACAGCAGCAAGTTTTCTTTCAAGATTTCTAACTCCTGCTTCTCTTGTATATTCTCTAATAATCTTTAAAACCGCATTAGAAGATATATTAATTTGATCACTGCTTAAACCGTGATCTTTATAAATATCAGGCAGCAAATGTTTTTCTGCTATTTTTAATTTTTCATCTTCAGTATAACCTGGAATTTCAATTAATTCCATTCTATCAAGCAGTGGAGCTGGAATAGTATGAGCAACATTTGCAGTTGTCACAAATAATACCTGTGAGAGATCAAATGGTAATTCTAAATAGTGATCACTAAATTCTTTGTTCTGCTCAGGATCTAAAACCTCAAGTAATGCAGAAGCAGGATCACCTCTAAAGTCAGAACTCATTTTGTCAACTTCATCAAGTAGAAATACAGGATTTTTACTACCTGCATCACTTACTGCGCTGATAATTCTTCCAGGTCTTGAACCAATATAAGTTCTTCTGTGACCTCTAATTTCAGCCTCATCTCTAACACCACCTAAAGAAAGTCTAACAAAATCTCTATTTAAGGCTCTAGCAATTGATCTTCCCAAAGAAGTCTTCCCCACACCTGGTGCACCAACAAGACAAAGTATAGGACTTTTCTTGGCAGGAGCCATTTTTCTAACAGCAAGATATTCAATAATTCTTTCTTTTACATCTTTTAAACCATAATGATCTGCCTCTAGAATTTCTTCAGATCTCTTAATATCTATTTCTTCATCTTTTGTCACATTCCAAGGGAGGTCCAGAATAAAATCAAGATAATTACGAATTACTGTTGCCTCTGGAGACATATTTGGAGTTCTATCTAATTTTTCAATCTCTTCTTCAACTTTTTCTGCTGCTTTTTCAGGTAATTCAGCTTCATCCAGTTTATTGTAATAACTTTCAATTTCAGTTTTTGAACCTTTTTCTTCCTCAAGTTCATCCTGAATAACTTTCATTTTCTCTCGAAGATAATATTCTTTTTGATTTTTTTCTACTTTTTGCTTGACTCTCTTATTAATATCTTGTTCAATTTTTAAAACTTCTATCTCATCCTGCAGTACAGTAAGCATTTTCTCAAGTCTTTCTATAATATCAGTTGCTTCTAGAAGTTCCTGCAGCTGACTGTATTTTAAGTCAAGCTGTGAAGATATAACATCGGCAAGTCTGCCCGGTTCTTCAATACTATTTACTGACATAATGGTTTCTGCAGGAAGATTACGGTCATATTTTATATATTCCTCAAATTCCTTTACCACGGTTCTCATTAGAGCTTTTGTGTCAGTATCTACCTCTATTTTTTCTTCGGGACAGCTCTCAACCTCAACTAAAAAATATTCTTCTGTATCTAAATATTCTTTAATTTCCGCCCTTTCAATACCTTCTACAACAACTTTTATCATATCATTCGGTAGTTTAACAAGCTGTTTAACTTCAGCAATCGTACCAAATGAATAAATATCATCAACTTCAGGCTCCTCTACTGATTCATCCTTTTGAGCAGCAATTAAAATCATTTTTTCGTCCATCATTGCATCCTCAAGTGCTGCAATGGATTTATCCCTTCCAACTAATAGAGGAATTACCATATGTGGAAATACAACTACACCACGTGAAGCCAACAGGGGAAGTTCCATAATCTTTTTTGTTGTGTCTTTTTCTGACATTTGTCTCACCTCTTATCTACTATAATAATTAAATATAAATAAAAATTCACCTTCAAATTACTAAAAATAAAGAGATAATACCACTCAAATTGAGTAATATTATCTCTACTACTTGACAAAAATCTTCCCCAATGAATAAATATCATTTAGATATCTGATTAACATTAAGGCTATAAGCTTAAATATCTAACTATCTAAGCACTTTCTTCCTGTTTTTCTATTTCTTCTTCTATTTCTAAAATTGGTTCTGAGTTGTTTTCAATTACCTCTTTAGTAATAACACATTTTTGTATTTCTGGTCTTGATGGTAGATCATACATAATATCTAGAACAGTATTTTCTACAACAGATCTCAAACCACGTGCACCAGTATTTCGTTCTAATGCCTTTTCTGCAATTGCTCTTAAAGCATCTTTAGTAAATTCAAGCTCAATTTCATCCATTAAAAAGAACTTTTGATACTGTTTTACAAGAGCATTACGCGGTTCAGTCATTATCTTAACCATATCATCTACTTCTAACTGATCGAGTGTAACCTGAACAGGCATTCTACCAATAAATTCAGGGATTAAACCATAGTGAAGTAAATCCTGAGGCTGAATATGCTTTAAAATTTCTCCAACATTCTGGCTTTCATCCTTACTTTTGATATCAGCACCAAAACCCATTACTTTTTCGGTAATTCTGGAGTTGATTAATTTTTCAAGTCCATCAAAAGCTCCACCAGCAATAAACAAGATGTTTGTAGTGTCAATTTGAATAAATTCTTGGTGAGGATGCTTTCTTCCACCCTGAGGTGGAACACTGGCAACTGTTCCTTCAATAATTTTTAACAGCGCCTGCTGTACTCCTTCACCAGAGACATCTCTAGTAATTGATGTATTTTCAGATTTACGAGCAATCTTATCAATCTCATCAATATAGATTATACCTTTTTCTGCTTTTTCGACATCATAGTCAGCTGCCTGAATAAGTTTCAAAAGAATATTTTCAACATCTTCGCCTACATAACCAGCTTCTGTTAAAGAAGTAGCATCAGTAATTGCAAAAGGTACATCAAGTATTCTTGCAAGTGTCTGTGCCATCAATGTTTTACCACATCCGGTCGGTCCAACCATCATTATATTACTCTTCTGAAGTTCAACATCATCAACAACCATATTTGAGTTTACTCTTTTGTAGTGATTATATACTGCTACTGAAAGAGATTTCTTTGCTCTTTCTTGACCAATAACATATTCATCCAAAATCGCTTTTATTTCTCTAGGTTTGGGAACTTTTTTAAATTCTAGTTCCATTTCTTCATCGAGTTCTTCTTCAATAATCTCATTACATAATTCAATACATTCATCACAAATGTAAACACCAGGTCCGGCAACTAATTTTTTAACCTGTTCTTGATCTTTACCACAAAAAGAACATTTCAGTTCTCCATCTTCGTGATCGCCGAATTTGAACATTCTATCACCTCTTAAGGGAAATTACTTATCTTTTAATTCATTACGAGTTATTACTTCATCAATGATTCCATAATCAAGTGCTTCTTCAGCTGTCATAAAATAATCTTTCTCTACATCTTCAGCAATTTTATCTGCTGACTTACCAGTGTGATCACTTAAAATATTATTGAGAAGTTCTCTTATTCTCATCAATTCTTTAATATGAACCTCTGCATCAGTTGCTTTACCCTGAGCACCACCAGCCGGCTGATGTATCATAACTCTAGCATAAGGTAGAGCATAACGCTTACCTTCTGCTCCTGCAGCAAGTAGTAGTGCTCCTGCACTTGCAGCCTGACCCATACCAATTGTAACTACATCAGGTTTAATATACTGCATTGTATCATACATTGCTAAGGCAGCTGTTACAGAACCGCCTGGACTATTTATATACAAATAAATATCTTTATCTGGATTATCTGCTTCTAAAAATAGCAGCTGGGCAATAACAGTATTAGCAACCTGATCAGTTACTGGAGAACCCAGGAATACAATTCTATCTTTTAATAAACGTGAATATATATCATAAGATCTTTCTCCACGGTTTGTTTGTTCTACTACCATTGGAATTAAGCTCATTAGAAAATACCTCCTTAAATTTTACATTTATATTAAATTACTTAAATTCGAGTGAAAGTGAAATTTAAATAAGTTCAGACTTAATTTATTATATCAACTAACAGACAAAAAAACAGTTATTATTTAACAACTAAGTATTTTTGTTAATATTTGTTGATAATTGTTGGTACCAGGTACCAACAATTATCAACAATTTTTTATTATTTTCTCTTTAATTGTTTTCTATTAGAAAATCTATAGTTTTTTGACGTCTAATATCTTCTTTTAAAGTACCAAGCTGTCCCTGCATTTGAAATATAGCTTTTATTTGCTCTGCATCCTGATCATGCATTTCTGAAATTTTATCTATTTCTTCATCAAGCTCTTCGTCTGTAACTTCTATTTCTTCAGCTTCTGCAATAGCTTCAAGAACTAATAGTTCTTTTGCACGCTCTGCTGCAGTCGTCTTGTTCTGTTCACGCCAGCCTTCTTCATCCATACCCATATAACTTAAATAATCTCCAACATCCATTCCCTGCTGAGAAATTGATTGAGCAAGACTATTATACATTTGATCAAGTTGTTCATCAATTAGAGTATCAGTAATGTTTACCTCAGCATTTTCACTTGCTTTTTTAATCAGTTCTTCTCTAAATTGATTTTCTGCACTTTCTTCTTTTTGATCTGCAATTTCTTTTCTGATACTTTCTGTTAATTCATCAATTGTATCATACTCACTTGCCTCTAATGCAAAATCATCATCTAATTCTGGTGACTGTTTAACCTTAATCTCTTTAAGTTCTACATCAAAGGAAGCCTCTTTACCTGCAAGATCATCAGCATGATAATCTTCTGGGAATGTTATTTCTACAGTTTTTTCAGTTCCAACTTCCATACCAATTAACTGTTCTTCAAAACCTGGGATAAAACTACCGGAACCGATTTCTAAACTATATTCCTCACCAGATCCGCCCGGGAACTCTTCGCCATCCATATAACCGGTAAAATCTATAATAGCATAGTCACCTTCCTGCAGTTCTTCTCTATCTGCAGTAACTAATTGACTATGTTCATCCTGCATTTTTTCCAGACGAGAATTTATTTCTTCTTCTTTAACAGAAGCATCCTCTTTATCAATACCTAAACCTTTATATTCTCCCAGTTCAACCTCAGGCTTAACCTCAACTATAGCCGTAAATTTAGCAGGTTCACCTTTAGAAATATAAAAATCTTCAATATCTGGTTGGTCAACTGGTTCAATATCAGTTTCCTCTACAGCCTGACTGTAACCTTTAGGAATTAAAATGTCTAATGCATCTTTATGAAGTACTTCTTCCCCAAATCTTTGCTCTACAATTTTGCGGGGTGCTTTTCCCTTCCTAAACCCGGGAATAGAGATATCTTTCACTACTTCTCTGTAAGCCTGTTCTAAAGCTTTATCGACCTCTTCACTTTCTATTTCAACTTCCAGTTTTACTTTATTTCCTTCTAATTCTTCTTTGTTAATGTCCATCAAATATTCCTCCTAACTGATATTTAAATAAAATTAATAAAAGCCCTATATGTTAATAATCCCCGATCTGGCACCGGGCCAATATCGGGGGTCAATGACAGAATTATTAAATGGTGCGAAAGGTGGGACTCGAACCCACACGGGGATTACCCACTAGATCCTAAATCTAGCGCGTCTGCCAATTCCGCCACTTTCGCATACTTGTGTGAATAAATAATTTTAATTACTTTTCACAAAAAGCACATATAATAGTAGCACAGCATTTTAAAAATGTCAAGCTTTACTAAGCAATTAATTCAATTTTTTTCAGCAATTTTCTCTTCGCTATTTAGAGAATTGTATTTTTGAATTTTTTTCCATTCTCGATAATGCTGAAGTTCCTTGGATAACTGCTTAAATGCAATGATAAAAGCTGCTGCATCATCTGTAAAACCTATTCCAGGTAAAAAATCCGGTATTAGATCTGTTGGAAGAATAAGATAAGCTAAAGTAGCTATTATCCATCCAAGTGCAGCATCATCTAAATGAAAATTTCCTTTAGAAAAATCATTTAACATTGAAATAAATTCTTCTACTTTATTTAAGAAGCTCAATTTATCATTTTTAGATTCTAAAAATATTTGAGTCCTTTCAAGAATTTTTGTTACACTTTGATGACCAGTGCCCCATTTATTAGCAAGTCTTCCTAGAAAAGCTAGTAAATCATCATTATTAAAGTCTTTTTTCATTTATTTCACCACCATATAAATATCAAGAAATTTAAACTTATAAAAAGCCCGTTGATCATTCATCGGGCTTCATTAATGATAAATCTACTTTTTTATCCTTCAAATTAAGTGCTTTAGTAAGCAATTCTTCTACTGCGGAAAACTTGTCTTCATACATCTCTTTTGTCGTAAATTTTGCATAGTGCATGTGTAGAAAACCATCAATACCCATAAAAAGTATTTCCGTTAATTCCTCTGGATAATCAGTTTCAAACTCTCCTGCTTCAATACCTTCCTTAACTATCTCTGTAAAAACAGGAATAAATTTATTCCAAAATTCTTTGTTTCTCTTTTTCATAAATTTTGCATTTTCATCTATCTTAAAAAATTCATAAACCTTAAAATTTCCCTGTCTGGTAAAAATAAGTCTTAAAATTACCTTTTCCAATTTTTCAAGTGGGGTATATCTCTCATTATCAAGAATATGCTGAGCTTTTTCTTCAGTATTTGTATATCTTTTATCCAGCAGAGCATTGATGATATCTTCTTTTGTATCAAAATAATAATAAAAAGTCCCTTTTGCCACTCCAGCTCTCTCTGCAATTTCTTTAACAGTAGCTTTTTCAAAACCTTCTTCTATAAATAATTTTTCCGCCTCATTTAGGATTGTGTTACGCCTTTTAAGCGACTTTTTTGTCATTTTAGCCAATCTAAATAACCTCCACTTATTTTTGACCTAAAGTCAATGTATTATAGATTATTATAGCATAATTATCA
>CAZYRX010000034.1:0-21548 GCA_964649895.1 uncultured Halanaerobium sp. | reverse complement strand
AGGAGGTTAATTAATGAGCAGCTCAAATGAAGGTTTACTAGAGAATTTATTTCAATTAGAAAAGAATAATACAGACGTAAAAACAGAAGTTATTGCTGGTTTTACAACTTTTATGACAATGGCTTATATTATTTTTGTTAACCCTGCAATTTTAAGTGATGCAGGTATGCCTTTTGATGGTGTTTTTATTGCTACTATAATGGGTGTTATTCTTGGTACACTTGCAATGGCATTTTTAACTAATTATCCATTTGCACTTGCTTCTGGTATGGGACTTAATGCATTTTTTGCTTATTCTGTTGTTATTGGAATGGGAGTACCCTGGCAAGTAGCACTTGGTATTATTTTTCTTGAAGGTGTAATATTTATTGTTTTAAGTGTAACTCCTGTTAGAGAGATGATTGTAAACAGTATTCCAATGGCTCTAAAAACAGGTATTAGTGCAGGTATTGGTCTATTTATAGCATTTATTGGACTACAAAATGCTGGTATTGTTGTTTCAGATCAGGCAACTTTAGTAGCAATGGGTAATATTTTTGTTGGTCCTGGTTTAGTTGCTTTAGTAGGTCTTTTGGTAACAGGTATTTTACATGCACGTAAAGTTAAAGGGGCTCTACTTTGGGGTATCTTGATTTCAACAGCTTTTGGTTGGGTTAATGGAGTAACACCTGCATTTTCAGGTATATTTGCTATGCCTCAGATGGCAGATTGGTCAGAAGTATTATTTAAACTTGATATAGTTTCTGCACTTGATATTGGTATGATTGGTGTACTTTTATCCTTCTTATTTGTAGATATGTTTGATACAGCAGGTACTTTAGTTGGTGTAAGTCAGCAGGCCGGTTATTTAGATGAAAATGGGGATCTTCCAAAAGCAAGTAAAGCCCTACTGGCTGATGCGATTGGTACTACTGGTGGTGCTTTGTTTGGAACAAGTACAGTTACGACATATGTTGAATCTGCTTCTGGAGTTGCAGAAGGTGGAAGAACAGGCTTGACTGGTGTAGTAGTTTCTATATTATTTTTCTTATCATTATTCTTTAAGCCTTTAATTGGAATTGTGCCAGCTGCAGCTACAGCTCCAGCTCTTATTATTGTGGGTACAATGATGATGACCAATATTACTAAACTGGACTGGGATGATTTTACAGAAATACTTCCAGCTTTTGTTGCAATGATTGCAATGCCTTTAACCTATTCTATTTCAAATGGTATTGCACTTGGTTTTATTGTTTATCCAGTCATTAAATTATTTACTGGAAAAGGTAAAGATGTTCACTGGTTAGTATATCTTTTAGGTGTAGTATTTGTATTCTATTTTATAATTCATTAATAAAGATTCAAAATCGAAACTTTATTTTTAGTCATTACTAATTGGTGAATTTAATATATTAATAAGACAGGAGCATATCTATTTTGATATGCTCCTAAAATTTATATTCAAAATTAGATTTACATTTATATTTTTATAGATATAAATGTCTGAAAGTAAAATTATTCATTTAATTTGGCTAGCTCGATCATTTTTTGATATGAGATTACTCCTGATATTTTATTAACTATTACACCATTTTCATCTAAAAAATAACTTGTAGGAATACCTCTTACAAGATATTCGCGAGATACTTCCTGGTTTTTATCTAAAATTACTTTAAAATCAAAATTGTTTTTCTTTATGAATTCTGCAGCTGCTGCTTTACTTTCCCCAACATTTATAGCTATAATTTTAAAATTATCAAATTTTTCTTGGTATAATTTCTGTATATCAGGCATTTCTGATCTGCAGGGAGGGCACCAGCTGGCCCAGAAATTTAAAAATACTTTCTGGCCCCTATAATCACTCAATTGAACTGAATCACCATTAAGATCTGTTAATTCAAAATCAGGAGCACTTTTATCAACCTCAACTCCAACTTCTGGTCTATTATATTCAGAGTTATCGTTGTTTAAATAAGAAAAAGCAAATGTACCTGTTAATAATATTATTATGACAATAATGGTAATTTTTTTATCCATCTAAATACCTCCAGTAATTGTTTGTACTTTATTATATAAGTAAATTAATCAGATTTCTAGTTAGATTTGAAAAAAAGTAGATATATTTAAATTAATAAGAGGAATTTTTAAAAGAGTCTTGAATTATATTAAATAAGAACTCATTTAATAAATAAGATTAAAAATTAAATTATATTGGGGTGCCTGTTGGCTGAGAGATATATTTCAACCCTTAGAACCTGGTCTGGATAATTCCAGTGTAGGGAAGTTTAAGAAATTTTAAAGCCTTCCCAATTTGGGAAGGCTTTTATTTTGAGAGGAGTGATTTGATGAAATCAGCTGTAGATATACAGTGTCTGCCTTTAGGGGTTTCAGATAAAAAAGAAATTTATGATTTGGTAGATAAAGCAATTGAAGTAATTAAGGAAGCCGGTCATGATTATACAGTAAGTGCTTTTTCTACAACAATTGAAGGTGAATTAGATGAGATTTGGCCAACTGCTTTAAAAGCACATCTAGCTGTACAAGAAGCATCAGGAGATAATGTTATTAGTTATATTAAATTGGCAACTGGTCCTGAATTAGGTACAACAAAAGAAAAATTAGACCGTCAGAAAAGAAGGAAATAAATATGAATGATCTGAAAGAGAAAATTTATTATTATCTACCTGTCGTTATATTTTTTGTTCTTGCTTTAGTAATCTGGGAGTTTATAGTCCAGTTACTAAATGTAGAGAGCTGGATATTACCGGCTCCCACTGCTATATTTGGTGAAATTTTAAAAACACGTTCATTGTTATTGGAACATTCTTTAAGAACATTATATGAATCAATATTTGGTTTAACAGTTTCTGCAGCTGCAGGTATTTTAGTTGGAACAATAATATTTAATTTTAAGATTTTAGAAAGAACTCTTTATCCTTTAATGGTTATTTCGCAAACTGTACCAATTGTAGTTCTTATTCCCTTACTTGTTATCTGGTTTGGTTTTGGCTTAATGCCAAAAATTTTGATAGTAATACTGGCTTGTTTTTTCCCAGTGGCAGTAAATACCGTAGATGGTCTTAACACTGCTGATAAAGATAAAATTAATTTATTAAAAGCAATGGGTGCTTCAAGTTGGCAGATTTTTACTAAAGTTAGAGTACCTACTGCACTGCCAATGGTTTTTAGTGGTTTGAGAATTTCAGCAACTTATTCAGTTATGGCTGCAGTAGTGGCAGAATGGATGGGTAGTGACATCGGACTTGGTGTTTTTATTGTACGATCTTCGAATTCATATTTGACGGCAAGAGTATTTGCAGGCATAGTACTTGTCTCGTTTTTTTCAATAATTTTATTCCAATCAATTTCACTGCTGGAAAGATTATTGATTCCATGGAGCAATAGTAATAAGGAGGAAAGTTACTAATGAAAAAATTAATTTTAATGACTTTAATCATAATGCTTATTTCCACATTTTCTGTATCTGCTGTAGAAATAGACTTTTTGCTGGATTGGGTTCCAAATACAAATCATACGGGATTATTTGTTGCTGAAGAAATGGGATGGTTTGCGGAAGAGGATATTAAAGTTAACTTTATACAGCCAGGCACTAATATGTCGGTAGAACAGGTTGTCGGTGCAGGCCGTGCTGATTTGGGTATTAGTTTTCAAGAATGGGTTACCCCTGCCCGCATACAAGGTGTACCAATTGTATCTCTTGCTGCAGTAATTCAGCATAATACATCAGGCTTTGCTGTGCTGGAAGAAAAGAATGTTGAAACACCAGCTGACTTCTCAGGACTTCAATATGGTGGCTGGGGTATGGACATTGAAAAAGCAATTATAAGATCACTTGTTGAGGGTGCTGGTGGGAATTTTTCTGAGATAGAATTTGTCAATATTGGTAGTGGAGATCTACTCTCAATGCTTGACAGTAATAAATTTGATTTTACCTGGATTTTCTATGCTTCAGATGGAATTCAAGCAGAAATTAGAGATATTGATTTAAATATATTTATGCTAAAGGACTATCAGGAATATGTCCCGGATTATTATACACCTGTAATAATAAGTTCTGCTAAGATGATAGCTGAAAAACCAGAGCTTTTGAATAGTTTTATGCAAATCGTAAAAAGGGGCTATGAATATGCTGCAGAAAACCCTGTAGAAGCTGCAGAAATTCTGCATAAAAGAGCACCTGAAAATAGTCTTGAATTTTTAACTAAAAGTCAGAAGTGGCTCAGCCCTAGATATATTGATGATGCACCTTACTGGGGTCATCAAGAGCTGAAGGTATGGGAAGAATTTGGTGAATGGATGTATGACCAAGGATTGATATCTGAAAAATTTGAAGCTGAAAAAGCTTTTACAAATCAATTTTTAATTGGTGAGTAATCAGTATTACTATGCAAAATCTTTTTAATTGAAGCAGCTCCTAATATGAGATTTTTATGGTTATCTTGATAGTTTATATAAATATTAGATTAGGAAAAGGGTGTAAAAATGAAGGAAGTCCTACTTGAGATAAGAGATATAAAGTATGATTATAGAGAAGATGATGAGGTCTTTCCTGTTTTGACTGATATTAATCTTTCTATATTAGAAGGAGAATTTGTCTGCATTATTGGTCCAAGTGGATGTGGGAAAACTACTCTTTTTAATATTCTTGTTGGTTTAGATAAACCAGATCAGGGTAAAATTATACTTGATGATGAGGATATAACCTGTACCAGAGGACATATAGCCTATATGCCGCAGAAAGACCTCCTTTTCCCCTGGAGAAACATTATGGATAACCTGCTTTTAGGAGTTGAAATTAATAAGGGAGACTTAAAAGCAGCTAAAAAAGAAGCAGAAGAATTAATTCCCTTATTTGGTTTGGAAGGCTTTGCTGATAGTTATCCAGAACAGCTTTCAGGTGGGATGAGGCAGAGGGCTGCTCTTTTAAGAACAGTATTGACCCATCATAATATTCTTGCATTAGATGAACCTTTTGGAGCACTGGATGCCCTGACAAGATCTAAAATGCAGAAATGGATTTTATCAATTCAGGAAAAACTTAATAAAACAATCTTATTTGTTACCCATGATATAGAAGAAGCTATTACACTTGCTGATCGAGTAATTGTATTAAATGGTAGACCAAGTACAATTACTAAAGAGTTGAAAGTGGAGCTTCCGTATCCAAGAGAGAAAACAGATAAAAAATTTATTGAATATAAAGAAGAGTTATTAGAGAGACTATCAGATACTGAATTCTGATAGTTTTTTTTCTGAATTAAAGTTCTGGCTGATAATTATCAATATATATGATAAAATATATATTAGAAAACATTAGAGGTGTTTATAAAATAAACAAGGAGAATAGGGAGGCTAAATAATGTTAGATAAATCAACACTTAGAGATCCGAATTTGGCAGAAGCAGGCTGGAAGAAAATACAGTGGATTGCAGATAAAATGGATATTTTAAATGAAATATTAAAAGAATACAAAGCTGAACAACCACTGGATGGTAAAAATGTAGCAATCTGTCTTCATTTAGAAGCTAAAACAGCTTATATGGCATATGTAATTAAAGAGCTGGGAGCCGAGGTAGCTATTGCAGGGAGTAATCCTTTATCCACTCAGGATGATGTGGCTGCAGGACTGGCTGCACATGGAGTTGAAGTACACAGCTGGTATGGTTCAACTCCTGAAGAATATAAATCCCATTTAAATAAAGTGCTCGATTCAGAGCCCGATTTAATAATTGATGATGGTGGAGACATGGTTGAAACCTTACATACCGATAGAAAAGAATTGCTTGACAAAATAATCGGTGGAGCTGAAGAAACTACTACTGGAATCCACCGCTTAGAAGCTATGGAAGCAGATGGTACGTTGAGTTTTCCAATGATGGCTGTTAATGATGCAAAATGCAAATCGCTTTTTGATAATAGATATGGTACAGGTCAGTCAGTTTGGGATGGTATTATGCGTACAACTAATCTTGTGGTAGCAGGAAAAACTGCGGTGGTAGCAGGATATGGTTGGTGTGGTAAAGGTGTAGCTATGCGAGCAAAAGGTTTAGGTGCACGAGTTATAGTTACTGAGATTGATCCTATTAAAGCTAGTGAGGCCTGGATGGATGGTTTTGAGGTTATGCCTATGCAGGAAGCTGCAAAAAAAGGTGATTTTTTCATAACAGTAACCGGATGTAATAATGTGATTTCTAAAGAAGATATAGAAGTTATGAAAGATGGGGCTATTTTGTCAAATGCAGGTCATTTTGATGTTGAGGTTAGCAAACCTGCTTTAAATGCACTTTCAATTGAAAAGGCTGAGGTAAGAAAAAATATTGAAATGTTTAAAATGGAAGATGGCCGCAAAATATATCTACTGGGAGAAGGTAGACTGGTAAATTTAGCTGCAGCAGATGGTCATCCTGCAGAGATTATGGATATGACTTTTGCTTTACAGCTCTCTTCTCTCTTGTATTTAAATAAGAATCAGGATTTAGATAATAAAGTATATAAAATTCCTGAAAAAATTGATAATATGGTTGCAGAATACAAACTGAAATCATTAGGTATAGAAATTGATAAATTAACAGCAGAACAGCAGGATTATATAAGCAGTTGGGAAAATTAAAAAGAATTATATTTATGCTTAATTATTTCCTGCTCTTTTTAGAGCAGGATTTTTACTATAAATTATAAATATAAAGTAAATCCAGCTTATAAATCATTGAATAATTATTTTTGAGAACAAGTAATTCTTTAGGAGGAAAAAGAATGAAAATAGCACCATTTGGAGTAGAGGAATGGATGAATAAATATGAAGTTGATGCAAAATATAATATAGCCGAAACATGTGTAGAATCACTAACTGTTGAAGAACTGCTAAATTTGACTGATAATCCTGAACAAAAAATCAATGATATAAAACAAATGCAGCTGACATATGGGGATATTAAGGGATCAAAAGATTTTAAAACGGGTGTGAGCAGTCTATATAAAAATGTCAATGCAGAAAATATTCTGCCATCTCATGGAGCTATAGGTGCGAATTTTTTATTATTATATTCTCTTATCGAAGCAGGAGATAAAGTTGTTTCGGTTTTCCCGACTTATCAGCAGCTCTATTCTATACCTGAATCTTTTGGAGCAGAAGTAAAAAGGCTAGAACTAAGATATGAAGATGGTTTTTTGCCTGATCTAGCTAAGTTAAAAGAGTTGGTTAATAAAGATACAAAATTGATTGCAATTAATAATCCGAATAATCCTTCTGGGGTTATGATGGGAAGAGAAATATTAGAAAAAATTGTTGAAATTGCAAGGGAAGCTGATGCGTATATTTTATCTGATGAAGTTTATAGAGGTTTAGATCCAGAAAAAGAAGTACCAGCAATAGTAGATATTTATGAGAAAGGAATTTCTGTGGGCAGTATGTCAAAGATATTTTCTCTCGCAGGTTTAAGAATGGGTTGGTTGACAGGTCCAGAAGAAATAATTGAAAAATGTCAGCTGCACAGAGATTATACTACAATTAGTAATGGTATGATTGCTGATTATCTCTCTGTAATAGCATTAGAGAATAAAGACAAAATTTTAAAAAGAAATTCTAAAAAGGTAAACAAGCAGCTTAAAATATTAGATAGATGGGTAGAGAATGAAGACTTAGTAGAGTATGTTAAACCATCTGGTGGTACAACAGCCTTTTTACATTATAAATTAGAGATGACTTCTGAAGAGTTTTCTAAAAGGTTGTACAGGGGAAAAGGGGTTTTAACCGTTCCCGGGACTGCTTTTGGTAGAGATAGATTTTTGAGGATTGGTTTTGCAGGAAATGAAAATGAATTAAAAACAGGACTTGTAAAATTAAAAGAATTTTTATCTGAAATTGAAGCAGAGCTTAAATAGATACAGGAGTGGTAGAATGCTCAAAAATGAAATTATTGTAAGTTATGGAGATCAAGCAGGAAAAATGGTTAAAGAATTGTTGAGAATGATTGAAATTGAAAACGAGCTAAAAAAAGATTATTTAATTGCTTTGAAACCTAATCTTATTAATGCAACAAATTCAGCTAATGGGGCAACTACAGATCCAGAGTTAACTAGAGGTATTATTGAATATCTCCAGGAAAAAGGTTTTGCTAATATAATAATCATGGAAGGCTCCTGGGTTGGAGCAGATACCGAAAATGCTTTTGATAAATGTGGATATAAAGAAATATCTGAAGAATACGGAGTGCCTTTATATAATTTACAGCAGGCTTCATATACAATTAAAAGTTTCAAAGGCATGGAAATAGAAATAGCTGATCAGGCACTCGAGGTGGACTATTTGATTAATCTACCTGTATTAAAGGGCCACTGTCAGACAAAAATCACATGTGCTTTAAAAAATCTTAAAGGATGTTTATCTGATCAAGAAAAAAGAAGATTTCATCAAAGAGGTCTGCATAAACCAATAGCATATTTGAATAAGCTGCTCAAGCAGGATTTAATTATTGTTGATGGTATTTATGGTGATCTGGACTTCGAAGAAGGTGGTAACCCGATTAAAATGAATAGAATAATTGCTGCTAAAGATCCTGTACTTCTGGATGGTTATGCAGCAGGACTGCTTGGTTATAATACTGGGGATATTGAATATATAGAAATTGCTGATCAAATTGGAGTTGGGAATAAAAAATTCTCAAAAGATAATTTAGTTGAGATAAACAAAGATCAGGCAGAAAATATTGATCATTCATCACGCAAGATAAAAAAATTGGCTGAAAAAATAAATGAAAAAGATGCCTGTTCAGCCTGTTATGGAAGCCTCATTTATGCTCTTAAAAGAATTGAAGAAAAAGGAAAACTTAATAAAATAGAGGGAGAAATAAAGATAGGTCAAGGCTATAAAGATGAAGAAATCGAAGGCATTGGGATTGGAGTTTGCTGCAGCAGTGCTGAAGCTGCTTTGCTTGGCTGTCCTCCAGATGCAAAAGATATTATAGAATTTTTAGAAAAAGAATATGAACTATAAATATAGATGTTCAATTAGTAGTTGTAATATATATCATCTCACATAACACTATTTATAACCAGGAGGAGTAATAATAGTGAAGAAACTGATGGCACAGAGATTAATATTTATTATAATCAAGTGGTTAAAGGGGAGTATTCCAGTCAATGATTGAAGTTAAAAAACTTAATTTTGCATACAACGAGGAAGAGGTAATTAAAAATATAAGCTTTGAGATTAAACAGGGAGAAAGTCTTGCTGTAATTGGGCCTTCAGGTTGTGGAAAATCCACTCTTCTTTATCTTTTAGCTGGGCTCGAAAAAGCAGATAGAGGAGAAGTTAAGATTAGAGGAAAAAGTCTAACAGATATTCGAGATAATACAGGTGTTATTCTTCAGGATTATGGGCTTTTTCCCTGGAAGACAGTTCATGATAATCTAGCTCTCGGCTTAAAAATTAGAGATTATAAAAAACAGGAGATGGAAGATTTAGTTAATAGTACTCTTTCTAGATTGGGGATTGATGCTTTTGCTTCTTGCTATCCTGCCGAGCTCAGCGGTGGACAGAAACAGAGAGTAGCAGTAGGGCGCTCTCTAGTTTTAAACCCTGATTTAATGCTTATGGATGAGCCATTTTCTGCTCTGGATGCATTGACAAGGGAAGAGATGCAGAATTTGCTCTTAAAAATTCATAATCGAGATGAACTAACATTTATAATAGTTACCCATGATATAGCTGAAGCAGTTTTTCTGGGTAGAAAAATTGCAGTTATGAGAGAAGGAAAAATTATTGATTTTTTAGAAAATCCTCACTTTGGAGAAAGTGATTTAAGAGAAAAGGAGAACTTTTTTCTGCTCCAGAAAAAGTTAAGGAGATTGATGTCATAGAAAATAGATGCTGCAGCTGCTAGAAATCAACAGAAAAATTGTAAGGAATAATACAGTAAAATTATGCCATTCATGATAAATTGTTAATAGTGATTATAAAAGGGGAGGTAAAATTCATGAAAAATGTTGGCAAAACAGATAAGTTAATAAGGATTATAATCGGAATTGTTTTACTATCAATGTTTTTCTTTGTTGAAGGCAATGCTCGTTATTTTGCCTGGATAGGAATTATTCCTCTTTATACGGGTATTACAGGTAAATGTATGCTTTATAAAATATTCAATATTAATACTCGTAAAGATTAATAAATTATTTATAAAGATTCTTTAGTAATTTATTTTCTAATCGGTTAAATTTTAATAGTGTAATTTATCAGGGAGGGTTTAGAAATGACAAAATTATTAGTCACTTATTATAGTTCTTATGGTCACATGTATAAGATGGCCCAGGCTGCTGCAGAAGCAGCTGCAGAGAATGATGAATATGATGTTAAACTCAGAAAAATACCTGAACTTGAAGCTGCTCGTAAGGCTATGTCTGGTCAAGATCCTTATGTTCAGGCACAGAAAGCACAGGAGGAAGTTGAAGAAGTTTCTTTAGATGACCTTGATTGGGCTGATGGTATAGTCTGGGGTATTCCAACTCGCTTTGGGAATATGCCTGCCCAGGTAAAACAGTTTATGGATACTGCGGGAGGTTTATGGGCCCAAGGTAAACTTGAAGGAAAAGCAGCAGGAATTATGTCCAGCACCAATACTGTTCACGGTGGTCAGGAAAGCACTATACTTTCTTCAATGCTGCCATTACTTCATTTCGGGATGATTTTTGTTGGATCTCCTTATGGAGAAAATCCAGAAATGAACACTGATAAGCTTCAGGGTGGATCTCCTTATGGACCATCTACAATTGCAGGTCCTGATGGCAGTAAGATGCCAACAGAAGGTGACTTAAATATGGCAGGTAGACTTGCCAAAAGAGTAGCTAAAGTTGCTTCTGGAGTTAAAGAAGTATATTAAGATATAATGAATGAATTTCAAATATATGAACTAATCCAGCAGCTTTCTTAAATGAGAGCTGCTTTTTCTTTTTAAATTAGTTTAAATAGTATATAATTTAATTAGTGGGGTGAATATTATGAATATAGAGCTGCCTGAAGCTGTTATTAACAAATATAATATAGAATTATTTATTGTTTTTGGATCATATGCCGAAAATATAAATAACTCGAGAAGTGATCTGGATCTGGCTTATAAAAGCTCCAGTATTTTGTCAGAAGAAAAAGAAGTAGAGCTTTTAAACGAATTATCAGCGTTTTATCAGCGCGGGGATATTGATTTAATTAATCTAGTCAAAGCAGAACCAGTTTTAAAAGTAGAAATTGCCAAAAAGGGTAGATTATTATACGGCAGTGAGGAAAAATTTGAGGAGTTCAGTATTTATGCTGCTGCCATTTATGCAGATACCAAGTTTCTGCGTGATGATAGGCGAAAAACTCTGGAGAAAAAACTTGAGGTGAGGAATTAATGAGCGAAATAATCGTAAATAAACTGATTAAAATGGAAGAATATATTAGTGAATTAGAAGAATTTAAACCCGAAACATATAAAGAATATAAAAATGATCAGCTTAAACGTTATGCAATTGAACGTTTAATACAGCTAATTATTGACTTGGCATTGGATATTAATAATATTTTGATAAAAAAATTAGATCATTATCCTGCTCAAGATTATTTTTCTTCATTTCTTGAATTAGTTGATTTAGAAATATTACCAGAAGAATTTGCCCGAGATATTGCCCCCAGTACAGGTATTAGAAACCGCCTGGTTCATGAATATGAGAAGATAAATGATAAGGTTGTATATCAAAATCTCGACAAATTAATCAAGTATTATCTGGATTATATTAAATATGTGAATCAGAATATATAAATTTTTACTATAGTTTTCTTAATTGGAGGTTGTCTCAGTAAATAATTACTTATGAAATTTATCTTAAATTTTTTGATAAGGAGAGGAGATTATGAAAATTGTAGTTTTGGATAGTTGTGGGCTTAATCCAGAGGAATTAAGCTGGAATGAAGTTGAAAAATATGGTGAATTAGAAATTTATAAAAGAACATCTGAAGAAGAGATTTTGGAAAGAGCACAGGGTGCTGAGATTATATTAACAAATAAAACACCTATCAGCAGAGATACCATAAGTAAACTTAATAGTTTAGAATACATAGGAGTTCTTGCTACTGGTTATAATGTTATTGACCTTGAAGCAGCAGCAGAAAATGGAATTGAGGTGACTAATGTACCAGCTTACAGCACCGAGTCTGTGGCTCAATTTGTTTTTGCCCTGCTTTTGGAAGTGGCTCATCACGTTGGAGAGCACAACTCTGCTGTCAAGGCAGGTGAGTGGTCTTCAGCTAAAGATTTTAGTTTTTGGAAATATCCATTAATCGAACTTAAAAATAAAATCATGGGGATTATTGGTTATGGAAGCATTGGGCAGCGTACCGCAGAGCTGGCACTGGCTTTTGGGATGAATGTTATTGTTTATGATAGAAGTCCAGAGAAAAAGCAAAAAGATCCTGAAATCATGACAGAGTCAATCAAATTTGTTGATAGGGATGAGCTTTTTAGAAATTCTGATGTTATAAGCTTACATTGTCCTTTAACTGATCAAACTCAGGGAATAATAAATAAGAAAAGTATTGCTTTGATGAAAAAAGGTGTGATTATTATTAATACAGCTCGTGGACCCCTCATTATTGAAGAAGATTTGGCTGCTGCTCTTGAAGCTGGGGATGTTTATGCAGCTGCAGTCGATGTATTATATAATGAGCCACCTGAAGAAGATAACCCACTCCTTAATTCAAATAAAACCATTATCACACCTCATATAGCTTGGGCTTCAAAAGAATCTAGGGAACGTTTGATGAAAACAGCAGTAGAAAATATCAAAAGTTATCTTAATGGGGAGATTAAGAATTCCGTATTGTGATTTTAAAAAAATATAATCATCTATAAGCTCAATATAAAAATTAGGAGGATTTTTTTATGAATATTCTTGCTGCACCTGATTCATTTAAAGGCTCTTTAACTGCATTAGAGGTTTCAGAAAATATAAAAAAGGGAATTAAAAACTTTGATCAAAATATTAATGTTGACTTACTGCCGATGGCTGATGGTGGTGAGGGAACTGTACAATCACTTGTAGATGCGACTGATGGTGAAATAATTAAAAAAGAAGTTACAGGGCCACTTGGAGAAAATGTTGAAGCTTTTTATGGTATTTTAGGAGATCAGGAAACTGCAGTAATAGAAATGGCTGCAGCTTCTGGACTGCCGCTTATTCCACCTGCAAAAAGAAACCCCTTAAAAACGACAACTTATGGGACTGGTGAACTAATTGCTTCGGCTCTGGATCATGGTGTAAAAAAAATAATTGTAGGTATTGGAGGAAGCGCTACTAATGATGCTGGTGTTGGGATGGCCCAGGCTCTGGGAGCGGAAATTTTAGATGAAAATGGTAAGCAAATCGATTTTGGTGGAGAAAACCTTACGAAAATCAAAGAGATTAATCTAGCAAATCTTGATTCAAGAATAAAGGATGTGAAGGTTTTGACTGCCTGTGACGTAGATAATCCTCTTTTTGGCCGAAATGGGGCTGCTCATGTTTATGCACCTCAAAAAGGTGCTGATCAATATATGGTAGAAAAATTAGATAATAATCTTAGACATTTTAATGAAGTTGTAAAAAAAGAGCTCGGTAAAAATGTCAATAAGATTCCTGGTGCAGGTGCAGCAGGTGGTTTAGGAGCAGGTCTTGTGGCTTTTTTGGAGGCTGAACTTAAAGCAGGGGTAGATATAGTTTTAGACCTCATTAATTTTGAAAAAAGATTAAAAGGTGTTGATCTTGTAATAACAGGAGAAGGAATGCTTGATGGCCAGAGTATTTATGGAAAGACACCGGTGGGAGTAGCAAAAAAAGCTAAAGAAAAGGATATTCCAGTTATAGCTGTTGCAGGAACACTGGGTTTTGGTGTTGAAAAAGTTCTGGACCATGGTATTGATGCATATTTCAGCATCATTGATAAACCAGCAGAGCTTGATTTAATTGTTAAAGAAACACCAGATCTGATCCAGAAATTAAGTGAACAGATTATAAGAACAATTTCAATCAAGTAAATTGTCTAAATTTGTTGGTACCTGGTACCAACAAATATCAACAAAATACTAATTAATTTATCTGTAATAAACAAGCGCAAAATAAAGACAAGTGGAGAGTAGTTATGCTAAAATTTTTGAAGAATAAATTTCGACAGGATAATTTCTATAAGATGAAGATAGAGTTTTCATTTTTGCAGTTTTTCTTCTGGAGTACTTGGGCTGTTTATGGAGCTTATCTTGTTTATTATCTAGACTATATAGGCTACAGTAGCATGCGAATCGGTACACTGATGGCACTCAGAACTTTGATGGGTCTTATCGGCCCACCATTAATTGGCTATATTGCAGATAAAATAGAAAATAGAAAAATAGTATTTATGGCTTCAATGGGTTTTTTAGGGATAACAGTAGTGCCTTTTCCTTTTTATGGAGATGTGATGATAGCTTTATCAATTGCAATGATTGGAATATTATGGGAACCACAGCAGTCGGTTTTAGACAGCTGGATTATTGAGACTTCAGATGAGTTAGCGGTTAATTATGGATTTATGCGGGCCTGGGGTTCAATTGGTTTTGCTCTTACAGTCACAATTTTTGGTCAGGTCATCGACTATTTTGGTTGGAAGATTCATTTTATGGGTTATGGTTTAATTGCATTTATTACTGTTGGTACTGCATATTTTATAAAAGATACTAGCTATGAAAATATTAGAGTTAGCGAAGCACCTCAAGAATTAAGTTTACAAAATCATAATAGTGATGGGAAAGAGATCACTGAGAAAGGCAGAGCAAAAGATAAGAATGTTTTGCGTTTATTTAAAAATAAGGGATATATATTTATATTATTTGTAACTATTTTGATTTTTATACCTGCAATGATGATATTTGTTTATTTAGCCCCGGCTATTAAAGCAGTTGGTGGTGACTCTAGAGATCTTGGCTATACATTATTCTTTAATGCTTTAAGTGAAGCACCTATATTTTTTACTGCAAAATATTTTCTTGAAAAATATAAAACAAAACCTCTGCTATTATTTTCAGCAGTATTTTATATGCTCAGAATAATTATTGCTGCTTCAGCTCCCTCACCATTTTATTTTATATTTTTTGGTATGCTGCAGTCTTTATCTTATGGAGTTTTTCTTGTCACTGTAAGATATTATGTTAAGTTAGTAGCACCAGAAGAACTTAAAACAACAGCTCAAAGTATTGCTCTAATGGCTGGTTTTGGTGCAGGAGGAATTATAGGCAGCCTGCTTGGCGGATATTTAATCGATAATTTTGGGATGTCAGCAATGTATACTGTCTGTATTTCCCTGAGTTTTCTTGCAGTGCTTACACTGGTTATTTCTATAATTTTAGATTTAAATAAAGCTCAATCTGTTTGATTAAAATATTTATAAAAATCAAATGATATTTTTCTAAAACAATAAATCTAATTTAATCTTTTTTCCTATTCAGCTTCTTTTTTTATATTGATACTAAAATATAATAATATTTAGGTGGTATAATAATGATTAAAGCAGTAATATTTGATATGGATGGTGTAATCGTTGATACAGAACCAATTTATGAAAAGGTAAATAAGGATTTTTATGCTAAGTACGGTATTGACATGGAGAAAATAGATACCGAAAAATATATTGGTGTTAATTTGATAGAAACCTGGGAAGACTTATTAAATAATTTTGAATTAAAAAGCGAATATGCTGACTACAGTCTTGAAGATATAATAGAAGATCATGTTCACAGTTATTATAAGGGTTTAGAGTCTTCCGAAGAACTAAAACTAATGCCTGGAATAATTGATTGGTTTAAATTTTTAAAAGAAAATAATTATAAATTGATAATTGCTTCATCATCTTATGAGCCAATAATCGAGTATATTATTCAAAAATTTGAGCTTGATAGTTTTTTTGTTGGTTATGTAGATGGTAATGAAGTTGAAAATGGAAAACCTTCCCCAGATATATTCATAAAAGCAGCAGAAAAACTTGGTTTAAAAAATGAAGAATGTCTAGTTATTGAAGATTCCGAACATGGAATAACCGGTGCCAAAAAAGCAGGGAGCAAGGTTATTGGATTCAAACAGCGTGAAGATGCTGAACAGGATTTATCAGAGGCAGATATTGTAATTGAAGAGTTTAATAGAAAATATTTGAATGATATTTTTGCATAAACATGGATTTTTTAATATATTTTTTTAAATTCATATTTCCTTCACATTCTCCCGTTATAGTTAAACTAAAGCAAAGTACTCAAGTAAAAAAGGAGTAGTGATATTTATGTTTAGATTTGGTCATATGGGATTTATGCCCTGGGGAGGTGGCAGTTTTATGATGTTTTTTTGGATAATAATTCTTGCTTTTATAATTTATTTTGTTGTACAAAAAAGTCAGGAGAATAAATATAGAGATACTCGAAATGACTTTCAACAGAGAGAACAAATCGATTATAGGAGAAAAGATAAAGCAGAAGAAATTGCTCGTGAGCGCTATGCTAAGGGTGAAATAACAAAAGAAGAACTGTATGAAATTTTAAACAACTTAAAAAGATAATTTTAGTTAATTTACCTTACAGTAATTAGTTAGTTTTTGCTGTAAGGTTTTAATTTGTTATAAATTTTATTTGTAGGTATTCAAGGATAAAACAATTATTAGTGCTGGAAAAGTTGCTGATAATTAAAATGATTTGCTCTAAAGCAGCAATTTCTGCTATAATTAAACCATAGTATTTTTTTAAAGAAAATATTACTGTTAAAAACTAAATATCTTTTATTAATGAAATCTTAAATAGTCCGAATTTTTTTAATTAAAAAAGATATTTATAAAGCAGAAAAGGAGTAAAATCATGGAAGAAAAAATAGCGATAGTAACGGATAGTACTTCAGATTTAAGAAAAGATGAGTTGAACAAATATGGAATCTATTCAATCCCGCTTAAAGTAATTTATAAGGATAGACAATATCATGACAGGGTTGATATTACCCCCTCAGAGGTATATGAAAATATGGAAACAGAAATTCCTACTACATCTATGCCTTCACCTCAGGAAATAGATGATCTCTATTCTAGGCTTAGAGATGAGGGTTATACTCATATCATTTCTGTTCATATTTCTGCAGGATTATCAGCAACTTACAGCAACTGTATGATGGTAGCAGATCAAATCGAAGGTATAAATGTGGAAGTGATTGATTCGCAGATGCTTTCTAAAGGTTTGGGAAGACTTGCATTATATGCAGCTGATTTGGTATCTTCTGGGCAATATTCATTTAATGAAATAGTAAAAAAAGTTGAAGCAAAAAAATATAAAATTGAAACACTATTTGTAGTAGAAACTTTAAAGTTTCTTAAAAAAGGCGGTAGAATAGGGAAAGTTTCAGGCACCATTGCTGAATTACTGAATATAAAACCAATAATTTCTATTGATGAGGATGGAGAGTATTATACCTTTGATAAGATTAGGGGACGCAGCCGCTCACTTAAAAAGATGTTTGAAATTATGAAATCTAAAATAAAAGAGAAAAAACGATATATTGTTGATGTTGTTCATGCAGCTGCAGAGGAAGAGGCAGAAAAACTTCGCGATAAATTTAAAGAATTGCCTACAATCGACGAAACATTTTTAGGAGAAATTAGTCCTGTTATGGTTGTTCATACTGGACCTGGTTTAATAGGTTTGGTATTAACTGAATTAGACTAAAATATCTATATAAAAATTATTAAGAATTGAGACAGTTTCCAAAAAGGAGCTGTCTTTTTTTTGTCATATTATGGATAATTATCAAAATTATCATTATATTAAAAAAATAATTAAAAAACTACTAAAAAATAAAGGGTAATAATCATTGTTAGAGAAGTAGTAAAACATAAAGGAGTTCTAATATTTATATTAGATAAATATAATTAAAATTATTCAAAAAAATTAAAGAATTTCATCTTGAATATGAGTTATTTTATTAATTTAATTTACTAAAGCAAAGGGGATTTTCAATGGTTTTTAATAATTCTTCTATTAACAAAAATAATATTCAGAACATTAACAAAAAGGAAAAATATTATGCTTTTAAGAAGGAAAATGCAGCCAAAAATAAAGATGTTTTTGAGCAAAAAAATATTGTTTTATATAAGTCAGGAAACCGTTTGGAAAAAGAAGATTTAATTATTAAGGAATTTCCTTTAACTATTTTTATTAACAAATATGAATTATTAACTTTAATGGTATTAAAAGAAAATTTAGAATATCTTGTTATTGGATTTTTAGCTGCAGAAGGACTGATTAAGAAAAGATCAGAAATAGTAAAACTTGAGTTTAAACAAAATGATTCTGTAGTAATGGTGGAGCTCGAATCAGATTTTAAACCAGGAAGATTTAAAAAAAGAACACTAACTTCAGGATGTGGAAGTGGATCAACATTTTTGAATTTAGAAGAATGTAAGAAAAGTCAGTTTATTAAAAATAGAGATCAGATAGCAGCAGTGAAAATTTTTGACTTAATGAAAAAATTACAAGAGGATGCAAGCTATTTTAAATTAACAGGTGGAACACATATTTCTGCACTGGCTGAACCAGAAAATATACTTTTCAGAATAGAAGACATCGGTCGTCATAATACTCTTGATAAAATTATAGGTAGAGCTTTAAAAGAAGAAATTGAATTAGACAATAAAATTATATTAACTAGTGGAAGAATATCTTCAGAAATGATAGTTAAGGTACTGAGACAGGGTATCCCATTTTTAGTTTCTCGTTCAGCACCTACAGATAAAGCAGTTAATATAGCTTTAGAGAACAGCCTAACATTAATTGGGTTCTGCAGGGGTCAGCGCATGAATATTTATAGTGGTACTGAAAGAATTATTAAAAATTAGAAATAAAGAAAGGGGTATTATGATGACATTAGATAAAACAAGAGTTCTGATTGCCAAGATTGGGCTAGATGGTCATGATAGAGGAGCTAAAGTTGTAGCCAGGGCACTAAAAGAATCTGGTATCGAGGTTATATATACAGGTCTTCGCAGCACTCCAGATGAAGTGGTTAGAACTGCCCTCCAGGAAGATGTAGATTTGATTGGAGTTAGTATATTATCTGGTGCTCATCGAACTTTAATCAAAAAATTATTTAAGGTACTTGAAGCAAAAGACATAAAAGATCTTCCAGTATTAGTTGGCGGGATTATACCTGAGGATGATTACCAATATCTCAAAGAACTAGGGGTTGCTAAGATATTTAATACAGGTACCCCAATTAATGAAATCATAGGTTTTGTTAAATCTAAAACAGCTCCATAATAGAAATGGAGGTTTATAATGAATAAAATCAGCTGTCTAGATAATAAATATAAATTAGATGAATTATTAACAGGAATACTGGATGCTGAAGATAAAGAATTAGGAAGAGCGATTTCTTTAATTGAAAATAGAGATAAATTAGCTTATAAAATCTTAAAAAATTTATATGGTAAATTTAATCCTTCTTATTTAATTGGGATAACTGGTCCACCTGGTGCTGGTAAAAGTTCTTTAATTGATTCTTTAATTGCTGGTTGGCTTGAAGAAGAGAAAAAAATTGCTGTAATTGCAATTGATCCAAGCAGTCAAATTTCGGGAGGCGCATTTTTAGGTGACCGAATAAGAATGAAAACAATAAATAATCATAAAAATGTTTTTATACGAAGTATGGCGACAAGAGGGAGTACTGGAGGCTTAAATCCTGCTGTTTATGATACAGTTCTTTTGTTGTCGGCAGCTGGATTTGATATGATAGTAATTGAAACTGTTGGAGTTGGCCAAACTGAGATTGATATAGTTAGATTGGCTGATACAAGTGTTGTTGTTGCCGTGCCCGAAACAGGTGATGAAATTCAGATATTTAAATCTGATTTGATGGAAGTGGGGGACATATTTGTTTTAAATAAAGCAGATCTTCCTGGTGCAGCCAGAATGGAGATAATGATTCAACAGTTATTCAATCTTAAATCTAATAATTATTCAGATAAAACCTGGGAACCTCAGCTGGTTAAAACCTCAATTTATGAGAGGTATGGAATTGATGAACTAAGAGATAAAATCATTGAGCACTTTAATTTTTTAGAAGAAAAAGGGCTTTTTGAATTAAAACACGGTCAGGTTATAGAGAAACAGCTTATTTACTTACTTGAAGAAAAAATATATACTGATTTTATTGGTAAAATCAGAAATACCAATACATATAATCAGCTATTGAATAATATAATTGCTGGTAAAATAACACCACATCAGGCAGTAGATGTACTATTACAGAAAAAATTAAAATTATAAGTTGACTTACGGTCAGTTATTTGCTATCCTTAATTGTGTCGATTATAGAGGAGGTAATGGTGAGTACTAAAAAAATTGAACATATAGGAATTGCTGTAAAAGAATTGGCAGAAAAAATGTATTTTTATGAAAATGTACTTGGATTAAAAAAGCTCAAAGAAGAAACAGTTGAGGAACAGGGTGTTAAAATTGCTTTTTTCCAAATTGGAGAAAGTAAAATTGAGCTTTTAGAACCTCTAAATGAAGACAGCCCTATTGCAAAGTTTATAGAAAAAAGAGGAGAAGGTATTCATCATTTTGCTGTATTAGTTGAAAGTATTGAAGAAAAAATAAAAGATATGCAGGCTAAAGGAGCTAAATTAATCGGCAATAAAGCTACCAGAGGTGCAGATAATATGAAAATTATTTTTGTGCACCCAAAATCAAGTGGTGGTGTATTACTTGAATTATGTGAAGCAATAGTTAAGGAGGAAAAATAATGTCAGTAGATGATAGAGAACAGGAACTCGTTAACAAGAAAGAGAAGATACGACTTGGTGGAGGAGAAGAGAGAATAGAAAAACAGCACGGTAAAAACAAAAAGACCGCACGGGAGAGAGTGGAATATTTATTAGATGATGGCTCATTTAATGAATTAAATATGTTTGTAGAAAACCGCAGTACTTCTTTAGGAATGGATGAAAAAGAAGTTCCAGGAGAAGGAGTTGTGGTAGGTTATGGTACAATAGACCAGCGTCTGGTTTATGTTTATGCTCAGGATTTTACAGTCATGGGGGGATCGGTAGGAGAAGCTCATTCTGAAAAGATTCAGGCAGTTATGGATCTAGCGATGAAAAATGGTGCTCCGATTATTGGTTTAAATGACTCAGGTGGAGCAAGAATAAATGAAGGTATAGATGCTCTTAATGGTTATGGAGAAATTTTCTACAGAAACACAAAGGCATCTGGTGTAATACCACAGATTTCAGCCATATTAGGACCATGTGCAGGTGGAGCAGTATATTCTCCAGCAATCACGGACTTTATATTTATGGTTGATCATACAAGCAAGATGTTTATTACAGGTCCAAGTGTAATTAAATCGGTAACTGGAGAAGAAGTGTCTGCTGAAGACCTTGGAGGAGCAGCAACTCATAACAAGGTGAGTGGAGTTGCACATTTTATGGAAAACAATGAAGAAGAAGCTTTAGATAAGATAAGGCATCTTTTATCATACATACCGGA
>CAZYRX010000033.1:0-21687 GCA_964649895.1 uncultured Halanaerobium sp. | reverse complement strand
CTTATCAAGAGTGGTGGAGGGATCTGGCCCTGTGAAACCCGGCAACCAGCAGTTATTACTGCCCGGTGCTAAATCCAGCAGGAAAGTCCTGAAAGATAAGTAGTTGTGAATATACCACTTCTACTTTTGAAGTGGGTTTTTTGATTTTATGCTATAGATTTCACAGCAAAAAATTCAACAAAGTAAACCCATAGAGAGATATTTTAAACTTATTTTAAAAAGCAGTCAAGTATTTGAGGAGGATATAATGAAGATAAAAAATATTTTTGAAGAAAAAAAGCTAGTTTTTTCACTGGAGGTTTTCCCTCCAAAAAGCGATACCCCAATAGATAATATTTTTCAAACACTGGATCAATTAAAAGATATAAATCCGGATTATATGAGTGTAACTTATGGAGCTGGAGGTGGGGTAAATAAAAATAGAACCTGTGAGATTTCATCTCTGCTTAAACACGAGTATAATATTGAGCCATTAGCCCATCTAACCTGTATAAATTCTACAAAAGAAACCCTGGATGAAATATTGAATGATCTTAATAATAATGATATAGAAAACATATTAGCTTTAAGAGGAGATAAACCAACTGATGGAAGTGAGATAGGTGACTATAATTATGCTTATCAGCTTGTAGAACATATAAAAAATAAAAATGATTTTGGAGTAGCTGCTGCATGTTATCCAGAAGGACATTTAGAAAGTGATAATTTAGAAGAAGATCTAAAATATCTAAAGCAGAAGGTGGATAGTGGGGTTGATTATTTAATTACCCAGATGTTTTTTGATAATTCTTTGTTTTATAAATTTAGAGAGCGTGCTGCTGCAAAAGAAATCAATGTCCCTATCGAAGCAGGAATTATGCCGGTAATAAACAAGAGACAAGTTGGTAGAATTATTGAGTTATCAGATGCCTTTCTACCAAAAAAATTCACTAAAATTCTTGATAAATACGGTGATCATGAAGAAGCATTAAGAGATGCAGGGATAGCATATGCAGTTGAGCAGATAGTAGACTTGATTTCAAGTGATGTCGATGGAATCCATCTTTATACAATGAATAATCCCTATGTAGCCCGCAAAATAAAAGAAGCTGTAGGTTCATTAATTAATTATATAAATAATGAAAAGGTTGATTAATATGGTTTTTGAATTTGATATTGATCGTCAGGAGGTTTTGAGATATCTCAAAATAGATGATAACTTTGAAGACCAAAGGATAAACAAGTTAATTGATGAAGCAGTAGAGGAAATAAAAGAAATCATCAATTTTCGATATATTTATAAAAAATTTCCTGTGAAAATCGAAGAAAATGGGGTAGATATATTAAATACTACTCTATTTTTAGCAGGAGAGAGTATAAAAAAGCATCTCAAAAATTCGGAGCAAATATACTTGATGGCTGCAACTATTGGTAATCAAGTAGATAAAAGGATTTCTTTTTATGAAAAAACTTCAATTACAAAATCAATGATACTGGATGCCTGTGCAACAACTGCAGTAGAAGAAGGCTGTGATTATGTAGAAGAGCAGATAAAAAACGAGGTATTAGCAGCTGGAAATTCTGGCATAACTTTTAGATACAGTCCTGGTTATGGAGATCTGGATATAGACATCCAGCAGGACTTTTTGAGGGTTTTAAATGCTCCTAAAAAGATAGGTTTAACTGCTTCTAAATATAATATGTTATTACCTTCTAAATCTGTAACAGCTGTAATAGGAGTATTAAACAATGATCATAAAAATAAAGAATTTAATAAAAACAGAACAGAAAGTAACTTAAAAAATAAAGGAAATAATAATTCAAAAATAAAAAGAGATTTGGAATTTGAAGCGAAGAACTGTAAATACTGCCGCTTGTACAAAGAATGTGAACTCAGAAAGAAGGGGATTTACTGTGGAGCTAAGAAATAGAATTGGAGAAAAAATGATAATTTTTGATGGGGCAATGGGGACTGTTCTTCAGCAGAGAGGTTTAAAAGCTGGAGATGTTCCAGAAAAAATGAATATAGAAAAAAGCAGAGAAATTATTGATATTCATAAAAGTTACTTAAATGCAGGAGCAGAAATATTAACAACAAATACATTTGGAGCAAATAGTTTAAAATTAGCAGATACAGAATACAGTGTTGATGAAATCATTAGAGCTGCAGTAGAAAATGCGAAAAATGCTGTAGCAGAAAGTGATAAGAATGCCCAAATAGCTCTCGACATGGGGCCATTAGGAGAACTTCTTGAACCGATGGGTAGTTTGAGCTTTGATGAAGCATATCAACTATATAAAGAACAGGTTTTAGAGGGAGTTAAAAGTGGAGCTGATCTAATTTTAATTGAAACAATTGCCGATCTTTATGAAGCAAAAGCAGCTGTACTTGCAGCAAAAGAGAACAGCAGTCTGCCGGTGTTCTGCACACTCACTTTTGAAGAAAATGGGCGAACTTTTACAGGTGGAAGCATAAAATCGATGATTTCAGTATTAGAAGGATTGGGAGTAGATGTACTGGGTTTAAATTGTTCTTTAGGGCCAGAAAAACTGGAACCCTTAGTTGAAGAAATATTAGAATATGCTGAAACACCGGTTATGCTGCAGGCTAATGCTGGATTACCTGTGGTTGAAGATGAAAAAACGGTTTTTAAGATTACGCCTGAAGAATATTTTAAACCAATAGCAAGATTATATAAAAAAGGCCTTGCGGTTGTTGGGGGCTGTTGTGGTACTAATGAAGAATTTATTAAATTAATTTCTAAATCATTACAGGGGAAAAAGGTAGTTGAAAGAGAAATAAAAAAAGAAAGTTTCATCTGCTCACCTTCACAATGGGTTAATCTTGAAAAAATAAATGTTGTTGGAGAAAGAATAAATCCTACTGGGAAAGCTGCTTTTAAAGAAGCACTCCGCAGTTCTGATATTGATTACTTATTAAAAATAGCTGTAGAAGAAGTTGAAGCAGGAGCTGACATACTTGATGTAAACCTGGGCTTACCTGAGATTAACGAGAAACAAATGATGGTTAAAGTCATCAAAGAGCTGCAGGCAATACTTGATATTCCACTTCAGATAGATTCAAGTGAGCCAGAAGTAATAGAATCTGCTCTCCGTTATTATAATGGAACAGCAGTTGTTAATTCTGTTAATGGAGAAATAGAATTATTGGAAAAAGTTCTGCCGGCAGTTAAGAAATATGGAGCTTCAGTTATAGCTTTGACGATGGATGAAAAAGGTATACCAAAAACTGCTGAAGGACGTTTTGAAATTGCAGAGAGAATTGTAAAAAAAGCTGAGCAATATGGAATAACTAATGATAAAATAATAATTGATTGCTTAACTTTAACTGCATCTGCACAACAAGAAGGGGTTTTAGAAACTTTAAAAGCTCTCAAAATGGTTAAAGAAAAATTGGGAGTAAAAACAACATTGGGTGTATCTAATGTATCATTTGGGCTGCCTGCAAGAAAAGTTTTGAACCGAAACTTTTTGACAATGGCCCTATATCAGGGTCTTAATATGCCTATAATTGATCCTAATGATAGAGATATGATGGCAAATATTAAAGCATTTAAAGTTTTAAGTAATATTGATAGAGGTGCAGAGGAATTTATTGAATTCATGTCAAAAGCTGAAGATGATTCTGAAGAGGTTGAGAGTATAGAAAATCAAAATAGTGAAAGTGATTTAGATCTAAAAAGTATAATCATCAAAGGAATAAAAAAAGAAGCTGCACAATTAACTAAAGAATTACTAAAAGAAAATGATGCTTTAGATATAGTAAATAAATATTTAATTCCCGCTCTTGATATAGTAGGAGAACGCTATGAAGAAGGTAAAATATTTTTGCCTCAGCTCGTTCAGTCAGCTGAAACAGTAAAAGAAGCATTTACAGTACTAAAAGAGGAAATGGCTGTATCAGGTGGAAGAGATATTTCTAAAGGGAAGATAGTTATGGCTACTGTCAAGGGTGATGTACATGATATTGGCAAAAATATTGTAAAAACAGTTTTAGAAAATTACGGTTATGAGATTATTGATTTAGGTAGAAATGTAGCTATTGAAGATGCAGCAGCAGCAGTTAAAGAACATGATATTGCACTTTTAGGTTTGAGTGCTTTGATGACTACTACTGTAAAAAATATGGAGAAGACAATTAAAATAGTGAAAGAAGAAAAACCAGATTGCAAAATAATGGTCGGTGGTGCTGTTTTAACCTCTGATTATGCAGATATGATTAATGCTGATTTTTATGCCAGAGATGCAAAAGAGGCAGTAGAAATTGCCAGAGAAGTCTTTAAATAAGAAAATTAGTTTTGATTTTGTAGATACTCTATTACATTTTCTGCTTATAATATTTTAATGAAAAAATCAGAAAATATATTCTCTACATTCAGCAGAACTAAGTTTAGTTTTCTGCCAGGTGTATTAAGACAAGAATATATTTTCTGATAATATATCATTTCTATAATATCATTTAATTTTTTCTACTTTCCGATGCTCTTCTATTAAACCTGCATAATTAACAGCATGGTGGTGAATATGTTCTTTTTCTTCTTCACTTAAATTTCTAATAACCTTTGCTGGAACTCCTAAGACTAAACTGCCTTCAGGTATTTCTTTGTTTTCTGGCACTAGTGCACCTGCACCAATTATACAGTTATCTCCAATTGCTGCACCACTCAGAATTGTTGCATTCATTCCAATTAAACAGTTGTCTCCAACATTACATGCATGCACAACAGCATTATGTCCAATTGTAACATAAGAACCTATCTTAAGTGATTCTTCATGGTCAACATGTAGTGCTGAATTTTCTTGTACGTTAGTAAAATCCCCAATTTCTATTTTTTCAATATCTCCTCTAATTACTGCATTATACCAGATACTGCAGTTATCTCCCATTTTAACATTGCCAATTACTTTACTGCCTTCAGCTGTCAAACAATTTTTACCTGTCTTTGGAATATAGTCTTTATATTTATAAAGCATGAAATAATACTACCTCCCCTTTTATATTTAAGAGTTTCTCTTTAATATTTATTTCTCTTAATTAAGAAATATTCCTGCAAATTAATTTTTTAATCTCTAAAAAACCAGAGTCAATGGTTAATTTTGGTTATTAATAACGACTTATTTAACTTGCAAGCTTAGAGGAAATAATTTATAATTAAAGATGTATGAAATTAGAGGTGGAAAGTATGTCAAATAAAAAGATAGGGATTTTTGGAGGAACATTTGATCCTCCTCATTTAGGTCATCTAATTCTTAATGAGCAGATAAAAAACAATTTTGATTTAGATAAAATTATTTTTATGCCAGCAGGTAATCCTCCCCATAAAAAAGATAAAGAGATTACTTCAGACCAACAAAGACTTAAGATGCTTGAATTAGCAATTGATAATAATCCCTTTTTTGAAATTTCCAATTGGGAATTAAGTAGAAAGTCATATTCATATACTGCACATACATTAAAAGAATTCGTTCCAACACTGGATGCAGAGCATGTTTTTTTTATAATTGGAGCAGATTCACTTGCAGATATATTCAAATGGCATAAACCGAATTATCTCCTAGGCAGTGGTAAATTCATTGTGTTTAATAGACCAGGATATAATCTTGGAAGTATATTGCAGCAGTCCGAATACAAGCCTTATCTTGAAAACATAAGTACATATCAAAGTATTCACATAGAAATATCTTCTTCATATATAAGAGAGGAAATAAAAAAAGGTAATTCAATCCGTTACTTAACCCCAGATAGTGTAAGAGAATATATTATGAAAAATAATTTGTACAGGTGATATAATGGAAAATAATAATTTAGCTGATAAAGATATTTCTTTAAATATGCTGAAAGACAGATTAAGTAAGTTTCGTTATGAACACACAAAAAGAGTTCTTAAAGCTGCTTTAGAATTGGCAGAATTATATAATGCAGACTTAAAAAAAGTAAAAAAAGCTGCAGTCTTACATGATATAGCTAAAAATCTTGGAATAGATCAGATAAAAAATATTTTGTACAAATCTAATTGGGAAATTGACCAATTAGAATGGTCTTTAAGTTCTGTTTTACATGCACCTGCAGGGGCAGAAATTGCAAAAATTGAATTTGGCATTGATGATTATGAAATTTTAGAGGCTATTAGATATCATACTCTCGGTCATCCAGATATGGGGCTGACTGCTCAGATTATATATGCTGCGGATTTTATTGAAGATGGAAGAAGTTTTGAAGGCTTAAAGGAAATTCAAAAGGTAGTAAAAAAAGATTTAGTTGAAGGTATTTATATAATAAGCACAAATAGTATTCAATATCAATTAAAGTTAGATAACCCTATTCATTCCTATACAAATGATTTACGAAATAAATTTTTAATAAAAAGAAGTGATAATTAAAATGTTAGAAAAATTAATGGACTGGAAATATATTTCTTTGATAATTATTCTTGTCTTAATAGGAATTTCTATTCCCTATTTATTTAATACAGAATTAAGTAAAATTTCAGGTGGGCCTTTTACAGACAATAAAATAAATATTCTTGCAGTTGGATATGATTCTGATGTAAATGGTGCTTCTCGAGCAGATACAATTATTCTTATTAGTTTAAATGTTGATACAAATGAAGCTGGTATAATATTTTTGCCAAGAGACACATATATTAATTTAGATAGTAAAAACTTTACTAAGCTTAATTCTTCACATGTTTACGGTGGAATTGAGTTAACACGAGAAACTGTAGAAGAACTTCTATCAATTAATATTGATTATTATTTAGAAACAGATTTTAAGGGTTTCGAAAAAATAATTGACCGATTAGGCGGTATAGAAGTTAATGTAGAAAAAAATCTTAATTATGTTGATAAAGCAGGTGGGCTTTATATAAATATTCCTAGAGGTAGACAGAATCTTAATGGAGAAGAAGCCTTAAAGTATGTTCGCTATCGTGATAATAGAGGAGATATTGGACGTATAGAAAGACAGCAAAAATTTATTGATGCAGTGCTTGAAAAAGTTATTTCTCCTTCTATAATAACTAAGCTGCCTGGTATTATTAGTGAAATAAATAGTACAGTTAATACTAATATTCCATTAAAAGATATAAACCCATTTTTAAACACTGCTAAAGAGATTGATTTATCAAGGGTTGAAAGTAGAATGCTTCCCGGGAAACCAGAATATATTAATGGTATTAGCTACTGGGTTCCAGATTCTGAAGAAAGCAAAATCATGGTTGAAAATTTAGTAAAAAACAAATCATATATTAATAATAAAAATTATCAACTTAAAATTCTAAATGGATTAGGAAAATCTGGTGCTGCAGGAAATGCAGCTGATTTACTAAAAAAATATGGCTTTCAAATTGAAGATATAGGAAATGCTGATAATTATGATTATCAAAATTCTATTGTTAAATATTATAGTGATCAAGATCAAAGTACTGCAGATAGACTTGCAGAATTATTAAATGCCGAAATAGAATATGTAGATAATAACTCTGATTTAAAAGGAAAAATAGAGATTATTCTAGGTCAAAATTTTGACCCTTCGGTTTAGAGGAGGAATTTATTAATGTCAGAACTAGGTATTAAAGATATAGCTGTACTAGCAGCAGAAGCAGCTGATGATAAAAAAGCTGAGAACATAGATATTTTAAAAGTGGAGGGTTTAACAGTTATAGCTGATTATTTTGTTATCTGTAGTGCTAATTCAGATAAACAAGTTAAAGCAGTTGCAAGAGCAATTGAAGAAAAATTATCAGAACAAGGAATTGAACCCCGCAGAATGGCAGGCATGAATGATGCTCGCTGGGTTTTAATTGATTATGCTGATGTAATCGTCCATGTTTTTCATAAACGTGAAAGGGAGTATTATGATTTAGAAAGACTTTGGGCAGATGCAGAGAAAATATTAAGGAAAGAATAATTTTTTAAATCACATATTAATTTAATTATTTTAATTATAATGAAGAATATAAATAATAATTGTTATTAACTTTAATCAAATAAGGGGAGTGAGTATCTTTGCAGGATTATTATCCGTTTCAAGAAGTAGAAAAAAAATGGCTTAAAAGATGGGAAGATTCTAATTTACATAAAACTGGTACAGATCCTGATAAGGAAAATTATTATGTTCTGGAAATGTTTCCTTATCCATCTGGTAATTTACATATGGGTCATGTAAGAGTTTATTCAATTGGTGATGTTATTGCTCGTTATAAAAGGATGAAAGGTTATAATGTTCTTCATCCAATGGGGTGGGATGCATTTGGGTTACCTGCTGAAAATGCAGCTATCAAACATGGTAATATTCACCCTAAAGAATGGACCTGGGAAAACATAGCACATATGAAAGAACAGATGAAAGCAATGGGTTTAAGTTATGACTGGGATCGTGAAGTGACGACTGCTGCTGAAGATTATTATAAATGGACACAGTGGTTTTTTACACAAATGTATGAAAATGATCTGGCATATAAAAAAGAATCTACAGTTAATTGGTGTCCAAGCTGTGAAACAGTTCTTGCAAATGAGCAGGTGGTTAATGACTCGTGTGAGCGCTGTGGTACTGAGGTAGACCATCGTGAACTTGAACAGTGGTTTTTAAAAATAACAGAATATGCAGAAAGACTGCTTGAAGATCATGATAAATTAGAAAACTGGCCGGAGAAAGTAAAAATTATGCAGAAAAACTGGATTGGACGCAGTGAAGGTACTAGAATTACTTTTGAAATACCTGAGCTGGAGAAAGAGTTAGAGGTTTTTACTACAAGGCCTGATACACTTTATGGGGCAACTTATATGGTTTTAGCCCCAGAACACCCTTATGTGGAGGAAATAATTGAAGGAACAGATAAAGAAAAAGATGTTGAAGAATTTATTAGAAAAGTAAAAAAACAAAATGAACAGGAAAGAACCTCTGCTAAATCAGAGAAAATCGGTATTTTTACTGGTGCTTATGCAGTAAACCCTGTTAATAATGAAGAAATTCCTATTTATATATCCAATTATGTGCTTATGAGTTATGGAACAGGAGCAATAATGGCTGTACCAGCTCATGACCAGCGTGATTTTGATTTTGCAAAAAAGTATGATATTCCAATAAAAGCTGTTATTCAACCAGATGAAATAGAAAAAGAACTGGTGGGTTCTGAAATGGAAGAAGCCTATGCAGAAGATGGTCATTTAATAAATTCTGGCAAGTATAATGGTTTAAGTGTTGAAGAAGCCTTTGATAAAATGGCAGAAGACTTTTCAAAAGAAGGATTTGCTGAAATCAAAGTAAATTATAGATTAAGAGATTGGTTGATATCAAGACAGCGTTATTGGGGAGCTCCAATACCAATAGTGTATTGTGAAAATTGCGGTCCTACTGCAGTACCTGAATCAGAACTTCCGGTTAAATTACCTCATGATGTTGAATTTTCTCCTACTGGAGAATCACCATTAAAACATGTAGATGATTTTGTTAATACAAGTTGTCCTAAATGTGGTGGACCAGCTAAAAGAGAAACTGATACTATGGATACTTTTGTTGATTCTTCCTGGTATTTTTTGCGCTACACAGACCCTAAAAATGATAACCTGCCATTTACAAAAGAGAAAGCAGATAAGTGGTTCCCTGTAGATCAATATATAGGTGGTATAGAACATGCTATACTTCATCTCTTATATGCAAGGTTTTTCACTAAAGTTGTTCATGATATGGATATGGCAGATGCGGTTGAGCCCTTTACTAATTGGCTTGCACAGGGAATGGTGCTTAAAGATGGTGCAAAAATGTCAAAATCTAAGGGTAATGTAGTAGATCCTAAAGATATTTTAGATGAATATGGTGCAGATACAGCAAGATTGTTTATCTTATTTGCTTCACCACCTGAGAAAGATTTAGAGTGGAGTGATAAAGGTGTTGAAGGAGCAGATCGTTTTCTAAATAGGGTATGGAGGTTTGTCACAGAGAATATTGAGATTATAAAGAATGATGATAGAGAGATTGATGCAGATAATTTTGATAAAGCTGGTAAAAATCTTTACAGGACAATTCATGCGAGCATAAAAAAAGTCACTGAAGATGTTGGAGAGAGGCTTAATTTTAATACTGCAATTAGTGCAGTAATGGAATTAACCAATGAAGTATATTCATATCTTAATGACAGAAAAGATGAGGATACTGACTATGCTTTGATTAGAAGTGCAGCAAAAACCATTCTGCTTTTACTAGCTCCATTTGCCCCATTTATAACTGATGAACTTTGGGAAATGATTGGTTATGAAAACAGTATTCATGAAATGAGCTGGCCCGATTATAAAGAATCAGCCTTAGAAAAAGAAGAAATCACAATTGTAATTCAGGTTAATGGTAAAGTTAGAGAAAAAATATCTGTTGATTCAGATATTAGTGAAGAAGAAGTGAAAGAAAAAGTGCTGGAAGAAGAAAAGATTCAATCTTATTTAGAAGGAAATGAGCTTATAAAAACAATTTATGTACCAGGAAAACTTGTCAACCTAGTTGTTAAGTAAGCTGCATTTAGTATTTAATCTAAGCATAGACTGATATATAGTTTGTTTGGTTATAGTTAATCAATAAATAATAAAATTAATTGTAAAAAAAATATAGCAGTTATAATAACCGGCCATTTTATGGCCGGTTTTATTAAACTTGATAAAAAAGCTAATATTTTTACATAGGTATTGACTTTGATAATCGTATTCATTATAATTATATTAGGTGTTAGAGTAATAATTAAAACTACTAACTTTGAAAATACTTGTTGAAATCTACTTTATAATAAATATTACAGCCTTTTCCAACAAAATTACTATAGGAGGAAAAAATATGACACTTGCAGATATGAAGGATGGGAATAAGTTTATTGTCGGAAAAATTAATGATAAACAGACAAGACTTCAAGCACTTCGCTTTGGAATCTGTGAAGGTTCTGAAATAGAATGTTCTGCTTCACTTCCTGGTGGTCCTGTAATTTTAAAAAAGAACCTTCAAGAAATTGCTATTGGAAGAAGAACCGCTGAAAAAATTAATGTAGAGAAAAAAGGTATGATCTAATGAGCGACTGCAGTCGAATTGAGTTAGATAAAGATCTGCAGGCAGATAAAAAAATTGTTCTGGCAGGAAATCCAAATGTAGGTAAGTCGATATTTTTTAATTTTCTAACCGGAATTTATGTAAGTGTTTCTAACTATCCCGGGACTACCCTTGATATAAGCAGCGGTAAAATGGATGATTCTGTTGTTTATGACACACCTGGAGTTTATGGAGTTGGTTCTATAAACGACGAAGAAAGAGTAGCCAGGGATTTTATTATGTCTGCCGATATTATAATAGATGTTGTAGATGCCAGTCATTTAGAACGTGATCTTTTTTTAACCCAGCAGTTAATAGATATGGGTAAAAAAGTGATAGTGGCTTTAAATATGATGGATGAAGTAGAGAAAAATAATATTTCTATAGATATAGACCAGCTGGAAAAGGAGCTTGGGGTGCCTGTAATACCAACAACAGCATCAAAAAAGCTAGGTTTAGATAAAGTTAAAGCTAATTTGTCTAAAGCAGCTGTTGGTAATGATATATTTAGAAATGAAAATAATTTAAGTAAAGAATTTAATAAAGCAGTTGAAATATCAGGGAACAGAGAAGACGCACTAATGCTTTTAGAAGAAGATGAAAATATTCGCTGTATGTATAAAGAAGAATTTCCTGAGTTAAGGGAAGAGCTCTATATATTAAGAAGAAAAAGAGTAAATAGTATTACAGATAAAGTTTTAAGTTATGATCAAAAAAATAGTAAGATTGCCCGTGAATTAGGTAGATATATGCTAAAACCTATTACTGCTGTGCCTATGCTTTTGATTTTGCTTTATCTGATTTATCAATTTATTGGAGTTTTTGTGGCTCAGACTGTAGTTGAATTTACTGAAGGATTTCTATTTGTAGAAATCTACGAACCTTTTATCAGGAATATTATTAATAGTACAATTGGCTTGGATAATATATTTGGAAGGCTTATTGCAGGTGAATTTGGAATTTTGACAATGTCAGTTACTTATATTTTTGGTTTATTATTACCTTTAGTAGCTGGTTTTTATTTTTTACTATCAATCTTAGAAGATTCTGGATATCTGCCAAGGATTGCTGTTTTAATGGATAGATTACTTCAAAAAATAGGATTAAATGGTAGAGCTATCATTCCTATGCTTTTAGGTTTTGGCTGTGTTACAATGGCCACAATAACAACCAGATTATTGGGAACAAAAAGGGAAAAAATAATTGCGATATTTTTGTTAGGTTTAGCAATTCCATGTTCTGCACAGCTTGGTGTTATTGTTGGTCTGATTGCCCAGCTTAATATATACTATGTTATAACTTATGTTTTGACAATATTTATTGTTTATGTACTTGCAGGCACATTTTTAAATAAAGTATTACCTGGAGAATCGAGTGATCTTTTAATGGATCTGCCTCCGATAAGAATGCCTGATATAAAAAATGTTTTAAACAAAAGCTATCAACAAACAGCTGCATTTGTAAAAGAAGCTGGCCCAATATTTGTTTTAGGGGCTGCTATAATTACTATTATGCAGAGTACAGGCATACTCGAATATATTACAAGGGCTGCAGAGCCGATAATAGTTCACTGGCTTGGTCTTCCTTCAGAGACTACTACAGCTTTTGTTATGGGAATCATAAGACGTGATTTTGGAGCGGCAGGTTTAACTGCAATTCCCCTAACACCTGAACAAATTACTGTTGCTTTAATTACTTTAACATTATTTGTACCGTGTATAGCTGCAATGATAATAATGGTCAAAGAGAGAAACTTAAAAGAAGCAGTATATATCTGGTTTGGAAGTTGGATTACAGCATTTATTACTGGGGGATTGGTTAATCTTTTAATTTTTTAATAATCTAGTTTCGAGAAATCTTACTATAAGAAATTTAAAAGGGGAAGAAATGAAAGATAAATGTAAATATGATGTAAAAAAAGAGGGCAATAATGTTGTTTGCCCCAAGTGTGGTAATGTAATGAGGGAATTTAAAAATATTAAATGCCCACGCTGTAATAGTTATATATTTAAGAAGTGTTCAGAGTGCAATAAATGTTCGCTGTTTAAATAAATTGTTGTTATTTTTAATTTAATTTTATTTTTTTAACTTTTAAGTGTTTGAGAGGTGAAAAAAATGCGCGAAATGGCAAGAGTTATAGAAAATATTAATGGTAAAAGCAAGGTGAGAATAATTAGAAGTTCTGCCTGTAGCAAGTGTGATGAAAAATGTATGCTGGCAGAACAGAGTCATGAAATAGAAGAAATGGATGTTTTAGTAAATGATCCAATTGGGGCTGAAGTAGGAAGTATGGTTGAATTAGAAATGGGAGCTAAGCCAATATTATTATCTGCCTTTATGGTCTATCTTCTGCCGCTTATTGCAATTATAGCTGGTTATTTTGCTGGAACAAATTTATTGCTTTTTATTACCTCAACAGCTGAAACAGCAGGAATTGTAGGTTCAGTAATTGCTTTTTTAATTTCTTTTGTTTTTATAAAAGCTTTTGATAAAAAAGCAGGTTCAAAAAGTTCATTTCATCCAGAGATCAGAAGAGTTATTAAACATGATGGATATTATTATGATAACTAATTGAAGGTGATCAGGTGCATGTTGATAAGAAATCGAAAGCTATAATAGATGAAGATACATCAACAAAAAAAGTTGTATTTGATTTGGCATGGCCTGTAATTGCAGAGCAGTCATTGGCTACAGTTACTCATATTGTAGATATGATGATGGTTGGAAGGCTAGGTGCTGCAGCAGTAACAGCTATTGGTTTGACAATGCAGCCGGTTTTTTTCTCTATGGCTCTAGCTTCTGCATTAAGTGTTGGTACAACTGCACTTGTTTCAAGATTTATTGGTTCTAATAATAGTAAAAGTGCAGCTTCTGTTCTCCAGCAATCTGTCATTATATCAATTATTTTCAGCTCTGTATTTGCAGTTTTTTTCTATTTCATGGCACCTGAAGTGTTAAATCTAATGGGAGCTGAAAAAGAAGTTATTATATTAGGAACCGGTTATTTAAGAATTATGACCCCTGGTTTTATTTTTATGATTTTAGGTTTTATTGTTACTGCTGCTTTAAGAGGAGCGGGAGAAACAAAGATACCTATGCAGGTTAATATAATAATAAACATCTTAAATGTTATAGGAAATTATTTGTTGATATTTGGTAAATTTGGCTTCCCAGAATTAGGAGTTAATGGTGCAGCACTTGCAACAACATTATCTCGGTCTTTTGGTGGGATGGTGCTTTTATTTATTACCTTTAGCAGTTATTCAGTTATTAAACTTAAAGCAAAAAACTTTTTTGCATTTGATATTGATTTAATAAAAAGGATATTAAGAGTTGGAGTTCCTACTGCTATGGAAGAATCAGTACGTAGACTAGCTCAGATGCTTTTTGTTAGAGTTATTGCATCATTAGGAACTACAGCATTTGCTGCTCACCAGATAGCTATTAATGCAGAGTCAATTTCTTATATGCCGGGTTTTGGAATTGCTGTTGCTGCAACAACAATAGTTGGTCAGAATTTAGGTGCTAAGAATCCTGAAGGGGCTGAAAAAGGAAGTTTTGAAGCTTGGAAATTAGGGTCCATAGTAATGGGGTTTATGGCATTGATATTCCTGGTTTTTCCAGAACAGCTCATAAAACTATATACTTCTGATCCAGAAATTATAAGTAGAGGAGCTTTAAATTTAAGAATTATTGCTTTTTCTCAAATACCTATGGGTACTCATTTTATTTTTGCTGGCTCACTTCGCGGTGCAGGTGATACCAAAGCGGTATTCTATAGTACTGCAGTTTCAACCTGGGTTTTTAGATTGTTATTAGGCTATTTATTGGTTCACACATTTAATTTAGGTTTGGCAGGCGGCTGGATTGCTATGGTTATTGATTGGTCTGTTCGGGGAAGTTATGTTTTTTATCGGTTTAAAAATGGAAAATGGAAGACAATTGATGTTTAGAAATAAATTCTATAAATTATTTTCAGAATATTTTTACTTTTTAAATATACTTGCTTTTTAGTTTAACTATCTATATAATTAAAAAAAATAATATTTTATATCCATTGATTGGGAGAGTAAGTTTGAATCTTTAGTTAAGCAAGCCGAAGCAGCTGTGAGTTCGGCCTAAAATCAAACTGAAGCGCACCCATAAGGATTTCTATTGAAAATTAAGTAGATAGAAACGTTGAGTGTCGTTAAACTTTTGAGTGGTCAGTTTTACTGACAACTAGAGTGGTAACACGGGAAACTCCTCGTCTCTTACATTAGAGAGCGAGGTTTTTTTAGTTTAAAGCTGCTGTATATAAATATATTTTTAAAAATTATATTAAAAGCAGTTTAGCATAAATTTTTGTTATTTTATATTTAAGCCGCAAGTATTTAAGGAGGAGATTATTATGGCTTTTAATTTAAAAGGAAGAAATTTATTGACTTTAAAAGATTATACTAAAGAAGAAATTGATTATTTATTAACATTGGCTTCAGATCTTAAGTCAAAAAAGAGAGCAGGTATAAAAGGAAACACTTTAGAAGGCAAAAATATTGCTTTGATATTTGAAAAACCTTCTACAAGAACCAGATGTGCCTTTGCAGTTGCTGCTAAAGACGAAGGTGCTATGCCTGAATATCTTGGCAAAAATGATATACAGCTTGGGAAAAAAGAGACAGTTGCAGATACTGCTAGAGTACTGGGAAGAATGTTTGATGGAATTGAATTTAGAGGTTATGCACACAAAACAGTAGAAATTTTAGGTGAATATGCAGGTGTTCCTGTCTGGAATGGTTTAACTGATCTTTATCATCCTACACAAATTCTTGCAGATTTTCTTACTCTTAAAGAGAACTTTGGTAAGTTGGAAGAAACAAAACTTGTTTATACAGGTGATGGGCGTAATAATATGGCTAATTCGTTAATGGTTGGATCTGCTATTATGGGAGTAAATTATACTATTGTGGCTCCAGAAAATCTTTGGCCAGAAAAAAAGCTAGTTGAAGAATGCAAAATACTAGCAGAAAAATCAGGTGCTGAGATCACCTTAACTGCAGATCCAGTTAAGGGTGTTAAAGGAGCAGATGCAATTTATACTGATGTATGGGTCTCTATGGGTGAAGAAGAACATTTTTCAGAGAGAATTGAACTGCTGACACCTTATCAGGTGAATATGGAAATGATAAAAAACACAGAGAATCCTGATGTTATTTTTCTGCACTGTTTACCGGCTTATCATAATACAGAAACAGAAAATGGAGAAAAAATATTCAAAGAATATGGGCTAAAAGAGATGGAAGTTACTGACGAAGTTTTTGAAAGTAAATATTCAAAAGTTTTTGATCAGGCTGAAAATAGAATGCATACCATCAAAGCTGTTATGACAGCAACTTTATAGGAGTGATTTAAATGGCTGTTTTTCATTCACAATTAAAATATACATGCCGCCAAGGTTTAAAACAGGATGCCGAAGAAATACACAAATTAATGCAGGATGCTTTTGCAGATTATGTTAAATCTCAGGATAAAGAAGAAAAAGTAGTTAATTCGGCTTTAAAAGAGGATTTAAGTGATATTTATGATGATTTAGAAAATAATATTGTAATGGTTCTTCTAGATAATAATATAGTAATAGCATCACTTCGTTTAGAAGAAGTTTCAGATAAAAGGTTTCTTCTAAAGCGTTTTGCAGTTGCACCTGATTATCAGGATCATGGTCTGGGGAGTATGCTATTCGAAAGAGCTGTTGAAAAACTTACACAAATAGGAGCATGTTATGTTCAATTGTATTCATCACTGGAAAATGCAAAATTGGTTAGTTTTTATAAAGGTTTAGGTTTTAATTGTTTAGAAACTGATCATAAAAAGGGTTATGAAAGAGGATTATGGGTAAAAAAAATAAAATAATCAATATATTCAAGAAGCTCTATTTTAATTTTGAAATTAAAATAGAGCTTCTTTTAATAATAACTGATTTGGGTATTATAATTTAAGATAAAAGGTAAATAATAAAATGAATATAGAAATATTTAAGCAATTAAAGGAATTTTATTATCTTAGATAGAAATAGATAGATAGATAAGAATATAAAGATTGGAGGGAGAAAATTGATATATTTAAATAATGCTGCAACAACTTGGCCGAAACCTGAATCTGTTTATAATGAAATGGACAATTTTTTTCGTAATATGGGAGTGAATCCTGGCCGTTCACAATCGGCAGCAAATATGAGTGCTGCACATAAGATATTTGAAACAAGAGAAAAGATAGCAAATTTCTTTGGGATTTCAGATTCATCTCGTCTAGTATTCAATAGTGGTTCAACTGAATCTTTAAATACTGTAATCAAGGGTCTTTTAAAAGAAAATGATCATGTTATTACAACTGTGCTTGAACACAATGCAGTAATAAGACCGTTAGAAAAGCTGAAAAAAGAAATAAATATAGAAGTTACATATTTAGATGTAAATAAAAAAGGAGAAATAAATTTAAAAGAATTAGAAAATTCTATAAAAAGTAATACTAATTTAATTATTACTACACATGCTTCTAATGTTATCGGAACTGTACTTGATATAAAAAAAATTGCTGAAATAGCAAAGAAATCAGGTGTGTATTATTTGGTTGATGCTGCTCAGAGTGCAGGAGTTATTCCAATTAAAGCAGAAGAATGGGGTATTGATTTTTTAGTAGTACCAGGACATAAGTCTTTATATGGACCTCCAGGAATAGGAGCTCTTTATATAAATAATCCTGATAGCATATCTACTTATAAAGAAGGTGGGACTGGCTCAAATTCCCTTTCAAAAATTCAACCTTCTGTAATGCCAGATAAATTTGAAGCTGGCACACCAAATTCACCTGGAATAATAGGTTTAGGAACAGGGATTGATTTTATAAACAAAATTGGAATGGAAGAAATTCACCGAAAAGAAATAAAACTATTGGCTCGTTTAATAGAAGCTTTAGACTCTTTATCTGCTGTTAAAATTTATGGAAAAAAAGGACTTAATGATAGAACAGCTGTATTATCATTTAATATTGCTGATTTTGGTGCAAATGAGATTGCATTTGAGCTTGAAAATGAATACGAAATACAGCTTAGGAGTGGACTTCACTGTGCTCCACTTTTGCATAAAAGTATGGGTACTATTAATCAAGGAATGTTGAGAGTTAGTATCTCATATTTTAATACACTAGAAGAGATAGTTCAATTAATTGATGCAGTCAATAAGATTGTGGAGAATAAATTGTAAAGTATTTATTCAAAAACATAAAATTTTCTAATCATGTTTATAATAAATATCAATTGTGATATAATTATTTTATCATGTTCTTATATAGGGTGAGGAGGCAGAAAATTGTATGGTTTAGTGCTCGAAGGTGGAGGAGCAAAAGGAGCCTATCACATTGGAGCTTTAAAAGCTATAAAGGAATTAAAATTAGATATTTCAGCAGTAGCAGGTACTTCTATTGGAGCTATGAATGGTGCAATGTTTGTTCAAGATAAGCTTGATACTGCATATGATTACTGGTACAATATTTCTTCTTCTCAAGTTCTAGATATTGATGATCAGTATCTTAATCAGTTATTAAATTTGACTATTAATCAAGATAATCTTAATTATTTTTTGGATAAAGCTAAAGAAGTCCTACAAAACAGAGGTCTTGATAACTCTTATCTTAAAAATATATTAAAAGATACTATTGATGAGGAATTGTTAAGAAAGTCAAATATAAAATTTGCTCTGGTTACTTTATCAATAAGTGATTTAAAGCCTCTAGAACTATTTTTAGAAGATATACCTCAAGGAAAAGTTGTTGATTATATTCTTGCAAGTGCTTATCTTCCTGCATTTAAAATGCAGAGAATAGATGGGAAAATATTGGTTGATGGAGGTTTTTATGATAATTTACCTCTTAAAACACTTATAAACAAAGGGTATAAAAAATTGATTGCTGTAAGGACTTATGGATTAGGTGAAATTGAAAAAAGAAAAACTAATGATGCAGAAGTTATTTATATTAATCCGTCCGAAGAACTCGGGAAAATGCTCAATTTTGATCAAAAAAATGCTCGCAAAAATATTAAAATGGGTTATTATGATACGATGCGATATTTTAAAAACTTACTTGGAAGTAAGTACTATATAACTGATCCTGGCAATAATAAATTTTTTATCAAATTCTTATTAGGTATAGATAAAGAAATAATTATTTCTATTTTGGATAAGTTTTCTATGAATTACAAAGATCCTTATCGATCTTTTTTTGAAAAAATTATACCTAGACTTACAAATCTGATAGATATAAATAAGAATTGTTCTTATGGGGAAATACTTGTTTATTTATTGGAAAAAATAGCTGCAGAAAGAGAAATTAATAGATTTAAAATTTATTCTTTTGATGAACTTCACAAAAAAGTTAAAATAGATTATAATAAAAAAAATAAATCTTTAAGAACAAAACTACCTAATTTTTTTCAGACGAGTAGTCTTCTGCCAAAGCAGTTTAAAGAAGATATAATAATTGAAATCGCTGAAGAATTATTTGTAAAAAATTAAATTTATTAAGGGAGGTTTTATTTTGAAAGAGATTGATGCAAAAGGATTATCATGTCCCAAACCTGTAGTTTTAACCAAAAAAGCCCTAGAAGAGAATGATGAAGTATTAACCATTGTTGATAATGAAGCAGCTTCGAAAAACGTTGCTAAACTGGCAAAGAAATTAAACTGTAAAGTTTCTATTTTAGAAGAAAATGATAAACTTTTTAAAATAAATATAAAAAAGAAAAAAGCACAACCTTCAAGTCTAGATGGCAATAATGATGCTAAAACATATTTAATTGACAGTGAATATTTAGGAGAGGGTTCACCTGAGTTAGGAAGAATATTAATTAAAGGATTTTTGAATACACTACTTGAAATTGATCCTCTTCCAGAAAAAGTTATTTTTCTAAATTCTGGTGTTAAATTAACTTCATCTTATCAAGATACTGTAGAAGTTATAAAAGAATTAGAAAAAAACAAAGTTGAGATATTAAGCTGTGGGACTTGTTTAGATTATTATGATTTAAAATCTGAATTAAAGGTTGGCGAAATAAGTAATATGTATGAAATTGTTGATAGTTTAAATGCAGGAAATTTTGTAACAATTTAATACTGCAATTAAAGAACAATTTAATTTAAAACTTTTTAAATTTTATATTGAGGTGGTAAAGTGGCTGATATAGATTCCCAAGGGAAATTAAATGAAATAAAATTAACTGATTACAGCAAAACTTCAGGTTGAGCAGCTAAGATGGGCCCTGATGCCCTGGCGCAGGTTCTGCGTCGAGTTGATTTTCCTGTTGATAAAAATAAATTAATTGTTGGTTTAGAAAATGGAGATGATGCAGCAGTTTATAAATTAAATAATGAAAATTATTTAATACAGACCGTAGATTTTTTCACACCTGTAGTAGATGATCCTTATCTATTTGGACAAATTGCTGCTACAAATGCTTTAAGTGATATTTATGCAATGGGTGGTGAACCTATACTAGCTCTTAATATTGTTGGTTTTCCTAACTGTTTGGATAATAAAATATTATCTACAATTCTTCAGGGAGGAGCAGATAAAGCTAGAGAATCAGGGGCAAGTCTGGTTGGAGGTCATACGGTCGAAGATGATGAACCTAAATATGGATTAGCTGTTTCGGGCTTAGTAAGTGCAAATAATCTTTTGACAAATAGTGGTGCTAAAGATGGAGATTTATTAATTTTAACAAAAGAAATAGGAATTGGTATAATGGTCTCTGCAATAAAAGCAGGATTTGAAAGCAGTGATCTTTCAAATCCAGCAGTAGAATTGATGACTCAGCTGAATAATAATGCTGTTAAACATTTTTCTAAATATCAAATTAATGCCTGTACAGATATTACAGGTTTTGGTCTTTTGGGACATTTAGTTGAGCTTGCTGAGGGAAGTCATATGGAAGTAGAGATTGATACAGCAGAAGTTCCTATAATTGATAAAGCTGTTGAATATGCTGATATGGGTTTGCTTCCTGCTGGTGCTTATAAAAATCTAAAAACATTTGATGAAAAAATAATAGATAATGGTAAAAGAAATCAATTAAAATTTGAAATATTTTTTGATCCTCAAACTTCAGGGGGACTTCTTATTTCTGCTGCAGAAGAGGATGTATCTGATCTTTTAATTGATTTATATGGTGAAGGTATTGAGGCAGCAGTAATAGGAAGAATAAATAAAGGAAAGCAAGGAGTTAAATTAAATTGGTAGAAAACAAAAATAGTTATTTAATTACATTTAAAGCAACATATCATTCGATCAAAACAGAGAATATTTTAAAAAGGACAACAATTAATTATAGAGTTATTTCTATTCCATCTGTGATAACTGCAGACTGTGGTTCAGGAATCAGAGTTGATGGTAATATTGATGATCTTAAAAGGTTATTTAAAGAAAATAATATAGATTACTCTGCATTATATAAAATAAAAATGGAAAATGACACCAAAAAGTATATTAAATTATAAAAGGAGTTAATAATATGCAGTCATTATTAATCGGAATTGCAGGTGGAACTGCTTCGGGAAAAACTACACTTGCTAAAATATTGAAGAATTCTTTTGAAG